>CALEZK010000349.1 GCA_937928585.1 uncultured bacterium
GCCATGGGTACCAACCGTCTCACGGTGCGGCCCGAACAGCGCGGCGGTTCAAGCGGCGTCCGCACGGGGACGGAACAGAACCTAACGGTTGAAGACGCCAAAGCGATACTCAAGGAAGTGCCGGGCGTTGAACAAGTCGCGCCAGTCGTCTCCGGTCGCGCGCAAATGAAGTATTTTGAAAACAACACGAATACAAGCGTAATGGGCGTAGCGGTCACCTATCTCCCGCTCCGCAATTTTGAAATTGAGAAGGGCCGACTCTTTACAAACGGCGAAGAAGAGCGGATGGCGCGGGTGATCATACTGGGCCCGCAAACTGCCGAAGACTTGATGGGTACGGAAGATCCAGTCGGTGCAACCGTAAAAGTCAACGGCATCAATTTTGAAGTCATCGGCGTAACCAAGGCGAAGGGCGATCAGGGCTGGTTTAATCCCGATGACAACGCATTCGTGCCCTATACCGTTGCGATGAAGCAGTTGTTTGGACAGGATTATCTGCGCGAGATTAGCGTGAAGTGCGCCAATCAGGAAGACCTCAATACGGTGCAGGACGCAATTTTCGAACTCATTCGCAAACGGCATCGCACCGAGCCCGGCGCGCCGGCGGACATCGAGATTCGAAATCAGGCGGATATGATCAACACTGCATCTGAAGTCACCCGCACATTTACAATTCTGCTGGGCGCTGTTGCCAGTATCTCGCTCCTCGTCGGCGGAATCGGCATCATGAACATCATGCTGGTCACCGTTACGGAACGAACACGCGAGATCGGCATTCGCAAGGCCATAGGCGCGCGAGATCGCGATATACTCCGCCAGTTCCTGTTCGAGGCCATTCTCATGAGTGCAATCGGCGGCGTTATCGGCGTGGCCGCCGGTGTGGGGGCCGCTCGAATGCTTTCGGCCATGACCAGTTTCACCACGGTCGTTGACCCACAAAATGTCGTCATGGCCATGATGTTCTCCGCTGCCGTCGGAATTTTCTTCGGATACTATCCGGCGCGACGCGCGGCAAAGTTAAACCCAATCGACGCCCTTCGCTACGAGTAGCGCCGGCTCGAACATTGAAAGCGCGAGGAGAAAACGTGAGTGTAGTGTCCGCGAGTGCGCGCTATGTCCTGCCGTTGCTGCTGCTTTTGGCGGCGGGATGTGCACGAGTCGAATTCTCCCGTGAGCCGGTTATACCCGACGTGTCAATGCCGCCCGCGGCCGATGGAACGGATACGCCTTCTCCCCCGCCACTCGCGGCCTTACCGGAAGTCGGTGAAACGCCGGTGGTTCCGGGAGACGCCTTGAATCTGACGATTGAAGGCGCCATCGTGATGGCCCTGCAGAACAACAAAGCCCTGATGGTGCAGGAACTTAGCCCCGCCATCCAACAGACATTTACGAAGGAGCAGCGGGCAGTTTTTGATCCGGTGTTGTCCGCAAACTACCTCTACACGCGGGACGAGTTCGACCGGGACCTTCTCATTCGGACACCGGTCAGTTTTCCGGATTGGCAGGGTGGCACAATTAACCTAGGCGAAGTTTGGGCACCCGTGTATACGGAAGTGGAGACTTCATCAGAAACGCGCGGCGCTACTTTGACTCAACGTCTCCCTACCGGTACCGATATCAGCATCGGCGTGAGTAAAGACCACACGGAGGTTCGAAATAAAAGTAGCAATCCCAATCAGGTATATGGGACGGATACGGACACAAACACGTCTAGTCTTGATTTCACCGTACGTCAGCAGTTGTTACGCGGGGGAGGGCTGGGCGTAAACCTCGCAAGCTTGAGACGCGCCAAACTTGCCGCCGTCTCGTCGGACTACGATCTCCGCGCGTTCACGGAAGACCTGGTTAGTCAGGTGGAGCAGACGTATTGGAACTGCATGCTCGCGCAACGGCAAATCACAATTTTTGAAAACTCCCTCGCAGTCGCACAGAGTCAAGCGGACGAAATAGAGGAACGTATTCGGGTTGGCCAATTTGCAGAAAGCGAACGCGCTGCGGCAGACGCGGAAGTTGCACAACGCCGGAGCTCGTTGATCGATGCGCGCAGCAATTACGACACGCTGCGGATTGCCTTCCTGCGCCTGCTGAGCCCCAATGCGGAGTCCCTGCATCCGGTGGGACTCAATTTGCTCAGCGACCCTATTCTGCCGCCGGTAAATCTCGCTGATGTTGACGTCGCGATTTTGGTGGCGCGTAGGCTTCGCCCGGATCTCAATCAGGCGCGCCTGCAAATACAACAGGACGACCTTTCCGTCGTACAAACGAAGAATGGCCTGCTGCCACAACTCGATCTGTTTCTGACGTTGTCGCAGTCGGTCAACAAAACCAACTACAAAGAACTCTATCTCGTCTCGTCGCAGAATGATCGCGACGAACGCACTACAACCCAGATTGGGGCTGAGTTCAGCTACCCTATCGGGAACCGCGCAGCGCGCGCAGCGCACAGCCGCTCCAAACTCTCACGCACCGCGAGTGTCCGTGCGCTGGCGAATCTGTCTCAGTTGGTCGAGCAGGACGTGCGCTCGGCCTACGTTGAAGTCGAGCGCTCCCGCCAACAAATCGACGCCACCGCCGCGACCCGCACCTTGCAGGAAACCACGCTGGAAGTCGAGCGGGAAAAGTTCCGCTTGGGGCGTTCCACAGTGCTCCTCGTCTCACAGGCGCAACGCGATCTCTTGTCTGCTCAGATCGCCGAAGTGGACGCGCGCGCCTCGTATTTGAACGCACTCGTGAATCTATACCGGCTCGAAGGCTCATTGCTGGAACGGCGAGGCGTCGATTGTCCTGGAAGAGAACCCATCGACATTGAAGAAGAACGCGAAACGTCGCCGGCTACTGCCGGTTCGTAAGGGGAGTCTGGAAATGAAATACCATCTTCGATTGGTGTCACACGCGAGGCCACAAAAAGCGGAACTTCAGCCGATTTGGGAATTCATCTTCGTAGGGCAGGCGCTGCTAGGATTCTTCAGCACTGCGACGAACGTAGGGCTGCAATACTTGACCGCAGCAGGATCCGCCGCGTCCATCTTTCTGGAGATTAAGGGCGGACTCTGGGATTCACAGGGCTAGACGCTGAAAGACTCACCGCACCCGCAGGTGCTGGATGCGTTCGGATTTTGGAATACGAATCCCTTGCTGTTAATGCCTTCCTTGTACTCTAGAATGATGCCTTTGAGATAGATCGAAGACTTTCGATCCATTAGAAACCGTATCCCGTCCTGCTCAAGTATGTGGTCACCTTCGCGCTGCTTGCTAAACTCCAACACATACGAAAGCCCCGAACATCCTCCACCCTTGACGCCTAGACGCACGCCGTCCATGTCCGGCGATTCTTTCGATTGCAGACGCTTCAATTCCTGGATGGCCCCTTCCGTGGCTTTCAACAGGGCCTTCGGCGCTGGAGTAACGGTATCCGTCGACATTTTCTGTTCGTATTCCTTTTGCTATGTACTTCAAAATTCAGGTGGCAAACCTGCCTAGGCTTCCGCAGGCTCGGTTTCTTTCGGTTTCATGAGCCCTTCAAGCATTTCCAGGAGCAGGTCCGCGTCCACGCCGTAGCCCCCGCAAACCTGTCCAATCGTTTCATACTGATTGATGCCGCAGTGTGAGCACCCACCCAGATGAAATGCCGCGAATACTTCCGCAACGCGCGGGTGCAAAGACATCGCTTCGCCAATCGTCATGTCGAGGCTGAAATAGGAAATCCCGGCCTGCCCGCGATGCTCAAAATCGCCGTGCTCGCGAACGTGCTCCTCCGACCAATGCTCATCAAATTCTTCTTTGGATGACTTCATCATGTAGGCCATGTTCGTCATCTTCTTCACGAGAGGGTCAGGAACACAGTCCACCTCCCCGGTCTCGGGGATAACGGTCATCTGGCGCACGATACTGAACTTTTCGTCGCACTCATAGTAGACCCACGCGTCACCCTTTCCAGGGACGGGCTGACTTATTTTGTAGTAAAGCATGTTCTCTGGGCCTCCCAATCTGTTCCCCAATCTAGGGAAACACCGCGAAAGTGTAGCATATTTCTGAAGCTCCGGCGTGGCTTATTGGGCCTGTGCCGTTTTCGCCGGAGCGTCCGCAATCACGGTCACCGGCGCGATTTTCTCCAGCGATTCGCGCACTTTGGCGGCTTCTCCCGCCACGACGATAGTGAGCGCGCCAGTGTCTATCACGTTTTCCGCAATGTTCTGAACGTCGGATTTTGTCGCATTCTTATAGGACTTCATCGCTTGGTCCAGATAGTCTTTGGGAAGGCCGCACGAATTGATCATCCATAGATAGGTGACCGCGTCCTGAGGGGTTTCGAGGTCAGCGGGAAAACTACCGGTTAGATAGGAGCGCGCTGTTCCGAGTTCTTCGTCTGTCGGCGGTGCGGTCTTCATTCCGTTGATCACATCGAGAATTGCCTGAACGGTTTCCGCCGTGCTTTCCGTCTTCGTAAATGTGCTGCTCGTAAAGCGACCGGCGAAGCGCATCGGGGAAAAACCGCCCCCTGCGCCGTATGTAAGTCCGCGCTCGATTCGAATGACTTTATTTAGCCTGCTATCAAATGCCCCGCCAAATATTTGGGAGAAGACGCGCGCGAAGTGATACCTCGGATCGCTGCGCGTAATGCTGACTTGCGCCACGCGAATCTGACTTTGCACCGCGCCTGGTTTGTCCACGAGGACTATTCGCGTGCCTGCGGACTTCGGAATCTCGGCTATCGCGACGTCAGGCACTTTGCCCTCCACGCTCCAATCTCCGAAATACTGTTCGGCCAGCGCAATTGCTTTTTCCGGTGTGACGTCACCGGCAAAATAAACCGTCATTGTGTCTGGCCGCGCGTACGTGGCCCAGAACTTCGCAATACCGGCGCGGTTCAGGTTGGGCACGTCCGCCAATTCTCCGTCCACGCTCCGCGCATATGGATGCGCACCATACAAGGTGCGCCGAAGCGCGCGATCAACGATATAACTCGCATCTTCTTCGTTCACCGATAGCGAGACTGAACGCTGATGCTTGAGTAGCTCAATCTCTTTTTCGGGAAAGGCGGGCCGACGGATTACTTCAGACAGCAGTTCCACCGCCAACGGCAGTTTATCGCTTAATGCCGTCGCCACAACCTGGCTAACGTCCAAAGTCGCGCTGCCCTCTATCGTGAGTGCATTGAACTCGATCAATTCCGCAAGTTGCTCGGCAGAATATTTTTCGGTTCCTTTTGTTAGCAGCGCCGACGCAGCAGACGCCGTTCCGGGCAAAGCAGCATCTTCGGCCCAAGCGCCGTACTTGAGTCCGCATAGTACCGTTACGTACGGCAACTCGGTGTTTGGAACCACCACTACATGGAGTCCGTTGGGAAGCGTCCTCTCAATTGACGCCGGCATGGGCAACTCATCAAGCACGGTATTCGACGGGGGCGTTTTCGGAATCGAGTTCGGACGATCAACACCAACTTTTGGGCCGGTTCGCTTCACGGGCTCGGCTTCCGGTTCGGCCACCGGCGCTCCGTCCTCATTCGGTAACGGCTTGTTTGGATTGGGAATGATCCGGAATACAGTCCGATGTTCCGGCACCAGATACTGCTTCGCTACCCGCAGAATATCGTCGTGCGTCACGGCCTCAATTGCAGCAAGCTGCAAATTGAGCCATTCAGGCGAACCGTGCGCGAGGGTTGCATCGCCAATCTGTCGCGCCTTGCTGGCTATAGTCAACATGCCGGTAACAACTTCCCGCTTAAGCCGGTTCTTTGCCTTCTCCAGTTCCCTCGATTCGACGCCTTTCTCCACAATCGCGGCGATGTGTCCGTCGATTGCAGCAATCATGGCTTCAGGCTCGACCCCAGGATTCAGAATTGCGCCCACGCCGAAAAGGCCGTCGTCTTTCATCCAAAAATATTCTGCTTGGGCCTGAGCCGCCTGATTCTTTGTGCGGACAAGATCGACGTTCAAGCGACTGCTCTCTCCAACACCAAGGGCAACATTCAAAAGTTGCAGCGGAATCGCGTCAGGGTTGTCCACTTTTACTCCGCGATACACAAGAGCAACCAGCGGCACAGGCCCGATCGGTTCATCCAAAGTGACTTCACGTTGACCGCGCTGCTGCGGCTCTTCCCGATTCACCCGATCGGTTATTTCGCCGGACGGCATCCATCCGAAGTACTTCCTGGCAAGGGCCTGCGCGTCGGTGTGCTTGACCGCACCCGCAATCACGAGTGTCGCGTTGGCCGGCACATACCACCGGTCCCAGAAATGTTGAAGTTCGCTGAGTTTGGCCTGCCGAAGCATCGGAATGTTACCGATCGGCGACCAACGGTACGGATGCTCCTTGAAGACAACCGGCAGACCCTGTTCGAGCATCGTGCCATACGGCTGATTGATGCCCATGCGCCGCTCTTCTTCTACTACTTTTCGTTCGGTGTCGAATCCCGCTTGGTCCACCCTCAGGAACATCAGGCGTTCGGCTTCTAACCAAAGCGCAAGTTCGAGCTGGTTCGCCGGTAACTGGTTGACATAGGCCGTATGGTCAAATGACGTGAAGGCGTTGCAATCGCCACCCGTCTTCCGGATCAGGCTAAAGTGTTCCTCGGGGCCGAGATTTTCTGTCCCCCGGAACATCATGTGCTCGAACATGTGGGCAAACCCCTGACGTTCAGGGTCTTCGTCTTTTGATCCAACCGCATACCAAACCTGCACCGCCACGATGGGCGAAGAAAAGTCTTCCAGGGTAATAACCCGCAGGCCGTTGTCCAGTTTGATGTCTTGAAAGTCGAAAAGTCGTGAGGGTTGAGCATGAGCCGCGAGAGCTGTTGAAACCACGATTGCCATAATTACTTTCCGCATGATGTACCTTTTATGCACAGCGTCGGACCGAAATGGGCCGCCGTTACCCATAAGGCTACCATTCGCACAGCGTAAAGGGAATCAGCGCGACTATTGCGCCATCGAAGCGACAAAGCGGACTCGCCTAGCGGATTTCCAGCATTCGGTCAATAGGTATCCGCGCTTCGCGAATGATATGTTCCGGTAGCTCGACTTTATATTGAATCTTTTGCAGGGCGACGAGCGTGTCGTCAAGCGTTATCTGCGCCATGTGCGGGCAGCGGTGGCTGCAAAGACGCAGCATTTCCTTCTCTGGATTCTCCGCTGCAATATTGTCGCCCATGCTGCATTCCGTGAGCAGTAAATAGCGGTCGGCATCCGTCTTTCGCACAAACTCGATCATTTGCTTCGTGCTACCGGATGCGTCACTCGCGGCCAATACTTCCGGGCTAACTTCTGGATGAGAAACAATAACGACGTCAGGGAACTGCTTGCGCACCGCGGTTACGTCTTCCACGGTGAATAACTCATGGACTTCGCAACGCGCGTTCCAGCCGATAATGGCTCGTTCCGGCAGCGGTAATGCGCCGGATTTCGACGCGCGCACAAACGGCAGTCCAACTTCGTTTGCCGTATTGTGTGCGAGGTACTCGTCAGGAAGGAAAATAATGTGGCGATGCCCTTTCGCGAGAAGGTGCTTGACGACAGCAGACGCGTTGCCAGAGGTGCAGCAGTAATCGGAAACCGCCTTTACGTCCGCATACGTGTTAACGTAGCTGACGACCGGCGCGCCGGGATACTGCTGCTTAAGCATCAGAACATCTGCCGCCGTGATTCCCGCGGCAAGCGAACATCCTGCCCGTTTTGAGGGTATAAGCACCGTCTTGTCAGGATTCAGAATCTTCGCGGTTTCTGCCATGAACTGCACGCCGCAAAACAGGATAATGTCCGCATCGGTCTCCGCGGAAACGCGGGAAAGTTCCAAAGAGTCGCCGACATAATCCGGCACCGAGTGAAACAGCGCCGGTTCCATGTAGTTGTGGCCAAGAATCACCGCATTCAGCTCGCGCTTGAGGATGTTAATCTCGTACGCGATACCCGCTTTCAGCTGCAATTCGGCGTCAGGCACAATACCCGAGAGCTTCGCGCGCATACGCGCGAGCGTCTCGTCGTGGCTGGGTGCCTGTTGTATTGTCAGCGTTCCGGCCATGGGCAATTCACTTTCTGCGCCTGATCGGCGCGTCGTCAAACCGCACAAACTCTGGGAAGTCGCTCAAAAGCTACACTTCGTTTTTATTTTACCGCGAAATCCACTTTGTCAGCAAATAGCGGTCATGATCGGCAAATCCAAGCTTGCGGTAGAAATGCTGTGCCCGCGTGTTGTCGCGTTCGACTTCCAAATGAAGCGCGCGGATACCTTTCTCACGACAGTACGCTTCCGCATGCGTAATCGCTTGCGCGCCAAAACCACGACCGCGATACGCGTCCAGAATGAATATTTCGTCTAGAAACGCGTCAATTCCTTGAAACTCTATGCTGTACCCAAAGGTAACAACCATATAGCCGACAACTGAGTCTCCCTCCAGGAGCAGGAAAACGCAGCCGTGTTTAGGCTCTGATACCAGTCCAGAGAGTGCGTTTCGCACGGCATCTGCGTCATAGCGGATGTTTTCGTGCGCGTATAAATGCGCGACAAGTCCGGCAACGATATCCAATTCTGGTGAGTCGGCATCGACCATTCGAAAGCCAAGCGACATTGTCACTCCGTGCTGACAGATCCAGCTTTGCCGTCGAGGGCGGACAACAGGGTATGCCACGCCAACGTCGCACATTTGATGCGAACAGGAAACTCGCGTACGCCGGCGAAAACCGCCAGCCGGCCAGCCTTTTCCTCGTCTACAGGGACATCCGGAGGAGAGGTAACCAACTTGTGAAACGACGCGAATAGCGCTTCGGCTTCAGACTTTGTCTTGCCTTTGATTAGCGTCGTCATCACCGATGCCGAGGATTTTGAAATTGCGCATCCTGCTCCGGCAAAACTGATATCTTCCACTATGTCCCCGTTCATCTTCACATAGATTGTGAAATGATCGCCGCACAGGGGATTGTAACCCTCGATGGCATTCGTTGCGTCTGGCATCTCTCGGAAGTTTCGGGGCTTCTTGTTGTGCTCGAGAATGACCTGTTCATACAGGGCGCGGTTCGGGGCCATCAGTCAAATACCTCTTTAACCTTCCTGATCCCTGCCGCAAGCGCATCGAGGTCTTCTCTTGTATTGTAGAATGCAAGCGAGGCGCGGGCCGTTGCGGCAACGCCGAAGCGCTGCATCAAGGGCTGTGCGCAATGATGACCCGCTCGAATCGCCACGCCCTCTTCGCTCAGTATCTGGCCGATATCGTGTGCGTGCGCATTATCCATCGTGAAGGAAAGCACCCCGGCCTTGTTTCTGGCCGTGCCGACAAGCTTCACGCCGTCGATCGACTCAAGCAACTGCGTGCCGTATTGCGTGATCTCGTGTTCATACGCGGCGATTCGCTCCATGCCGATGGCCTCGACGTACTCGACCGCCGCGCCAAGCCCAATTACACCGGCAATGTTTGGCGTGCCCGCCTCGAATTTGTACGGAAGACCATTGTATTGCGTCTTCTCGAAAGTCACGGACAAAATCATATCGCCACCGCCCATGAAGGGCGGCATCTTGTTTAGCAACTCTGCTCGGCCAAAAAGCACGCCGATGCCCGTCGGACCAAACATCTTGTGGCCCGAGCACGCGTAAAAATCGCAGCCAATATCCTTTACGTTCACGGCCATATGGGGCGTAGCTTGAGCGCCATCTATCAACACAGGTACACCGATGCGATGTGCCATTTCCGTCATCTGCTTGACCGGATTGACCGTGCCAAGCGCGTTGGAAACATGCAGAACGCTTACCAGCTTCGTTCGTGGCGTCAATAGCTTCTCATACTCTTCGAGTATGATTTCGCCCTCGTCGGTTATCGGGATAACCCGGAGCACCGATCCGGTCACTTCGCAAAGCATTTGCCAGGGAACGATGTTCGAATGGTGTTCCATGGCGGAGATGATGATTTCATCGCCCGCCCCAATGTTTTGTCTTCCGTAAGTCTGCGCCACGAGGTTTATCGCTTCGGTCGTCCCGCGCGTGAAGATTATCTCGCAACTCAGCGACGCCCCAAGGAAGCGCTGCATTTTCATGCGCGCATCCTCGTAGGCGCTTGTAGCGATTTCGCTCAGATAGTGCATGCCGCGATGCACATTTGCATTTTGCGCTTCGTAGTAATGACTTTCCGTCGCGATAACCGCACGCGGCTTCTGACTGGTTGCCGCGTTGTCGAGGTAGACCAGTTCCTTGTTGTGCCGCCGTACGTGTAACGCGGGAAAATCGTCGCGCAGGCGTGTGACGTCCAACGCGCTCAGGGGCGGCCGTCTCGGCGCGGTCGGCTTCCCTGTCGAACTGAAAATGGTTGTTCCACTAGCCATAACGCCTTATCCAGGGATCGGGCTGTAGGTGTCGAACACAAATTTCTCAAGGCGCTCACGGACCTCGTCAACCCCGATCTGGTTCACAACTTCATCCGCGAAACCATACGTCAACATACCAAGCGCCATGGCTTCGCTCATGCCACGCGTGCGGAAATAGAAGACGAGTTCCTCAGGGGGACGTCCCACCGTCGCTCCGTGCGTGCACTTCACGTCGTCCGCAAAGATCTCCAACAGTGGCTTCGTATCAATTGTCGCCTTGTCGGAGAGCAGCATGTTTTGATTGAGTTGGTTTGAATCCGTCTTCTGCGCGACACGGTGCACATACACCTTTCCGCTGAAAACGGCGTGACTCTTGTCGTCCAGCACGCCCTTATAGCCAATCCAGCTCGTGCAATGGGGCTTTGCGTGCTCAATGGCAATTGGGTTATCAACAAGTTGCTCGCCCCGCGTCATATAGAGCCCCTTCAGCGAGCTGTGCGCGCCCTCGCCATCCAGCAGGGTCTTTATCTCGTTGCGGATGATCTTGCCGGTCTGGCTAATCGCGAAAGAATTGATCGAAGCGCCGCGCTCGAGACGCACGTGCGTCGAAGCGAGATGATAGGCTTCGTTCGAATCATTGATCAGTTTGTAGGCATGTAACGCGGCGTTCTCGCCTATCACAATCTCGGTTACCGCGTTCGTAAAGTAACGCGCGCCCATATCGGCAGAAACGTGGCTCTCAACCACCGTCGCCTTTGCGCCGCGATCCAATATCAATAAGTTCCGCGGATGCGATGCGGAATCAGTGCTGCGCCCGGAATTCACATACAGCAGATGAATCGGCGCAGGTACCACCGCATCGGCTGTGACGTGCACGAACGCCCCGTCCTGCAAAAACGCCGTGTTCAGCGCGTTAAATGCGTTCGCGGTGCCATTGACTTGCTTTGCAAGAAGCGGCTCCACCCGATCGGTGTGCTTTTCCAGCGCTTCAGCAAGGTTGCACGCAATGAGACCGGAGGGTATGCGCGACAGGCTCGCCGCAAAAAATCCGTCGACAAATACCAATTCGGCCCAGGCCGCGTTCCCGTATCGAAACGGCGCAACGGTTTCTTCCGTCGCGGGTGCGCCCGGAGATATCGCCGTGCGAAAACTTGTGCGAAGTATGGGTGAAACGTTTGTAAAGCGCCATTCTTCCATGCGCCGATTCGGCAGTTCTAACTCCGCGAATTTCGCCGCATAGCTGGTCTGAATGCTTTTCACCCAGGCAGGATGAACTGTCCGCAGCTGATCCAGATCGCTCAGAAAAGATGCTTTTTCGTTGGCTGTGTTCTTAGAGTCGGACATCGCGCACCTGCTACCCTTCGTCCTCGGCGACACCAGCCGGCACCAATTCCTTGATCCAGTCGTAGCCTTTTGCTTCCAGTTCCAGGGCCAGTTCTTTGCCGCCGGATTTAACAATCCGACCGCGCCACAAAACGTGCACAAAGTCAGGAATGATGTAATCCAACAATCGCTGGTAGTGCGTTACCACGATCATGGAGCGCTGCGGGCTGCGCAAACGATTCACGCCGTCGGCGACGATTCGCAATGCATCGATATCCAGCCCGGAATCGCTCTCATCAAGGATGGCTAGCTTCGGTTCGAGTACGGCCATTTGAAGTATTTCGTTCCGCTTTTTCTCACCGCCGGAAAACCCTTCGTTCACCGGCCGATCGGCGAACTTGTGATCGATGGCGACAAGATCCATTTTCTCTTTCAAAAGGTCTCGAAATTCCAACGCGTCGAGCTCGTCCAAACCATGGCTCTTGCGGATTTCGTTGAGTCCAGCCTGCAGGAAGTAAGCGTTGGAAATGCCTGGAATCTCGACGGGGTACTGAAACGCCATGAATACGCCCAGGCGCGCGCGCTCTTCCGCCGGCATCTCCAAAAGGTCCTGCCCAAGAAAGGTGAAGCCACCCTCGGTTACTTCATACGCTTCATTACCGCTGAGTACCTGCGCGAGCGTACTCTTGCCCGATCCGTTAGGTCCCATGATCGCGTGAACTTCACCGGCGCCAATCTTCAAATCCACGCCGCGTAGAATCTCATTGCCTTCCACATTCGCGTGGAGGTTTGTTATCTCAAGCATTGCTAACCCACACTCCCTTCCAGACTCACGTTCAATAACTTCGTAGCTTCCACCGCAAACTCCATCGGCAGGTGATCAAACACTTCCTTGCAGAAACCGTTCACCACCATTGAAATGGCGTCCTCCGGCCCAATACCCCGCTGTTTGCAGTAAAACAATTGCGACTCGCTGATCTTCGATGTCGAGGCTTCGTGCTCGACGCTTGAAGTATTGTTTCTCACTTCAATGTATGGAAACGTATGCGCGCCGCATTGGTCGCCAATGAGGAGCGAATCGCATTGCGTATAGTTGCGCGCGTTCGCTGCCTTGGGCATCACCATCACCTGCCCGCGATAACTGTTGTTGCCATGACCGGCGGAAATGGTTTTGGAAATGATGGTGCTCTTTGTATTGCGTCCCATGTGCACCATCTTCGTGCCCGTGTCAGCCTGCTGATAGTTATTGCTGACGGCTACGGAGTAAAACTCGCCAACGGAATTGTCACCCATCAACAGGCAGCTTGGATACTTCCAGGTAATCGCGGAACCGGTCTCCACCTGCGTCCAGGAAATGCGCGAGTTCGCGCCTTCGCACTTGCCGCGCTTGGTCACAAAATTATAAATCCCGCCTTTGCCTTCCTTATCGCCCGCGTACCAGTTCTGCACGGTAGAATAATTGATGGTGGCATTGTCCAGCGCGACCAGTTCAACCACCGCGGCATGAAGCTGGTTCTCATCGCGCATAGGCGCCGTGCAGCCTTCCAGATAGTTCACATAAGAGCCCACGTCGCCGACAATTAACGTACGCTCGAATTGTCCGGTCTCAGCGGCATTGATTCGGAAATAGGTAGACAGATCCATCGGGCACTTTACGCCCTTCGGGATATAGCAAAAGGATCCATCGCTGAACACCGCGCTGTTCAACGCGGCGAAGAAGTTGTCACCGATCGGAACAACCGAACCCAGATATTTCTTGATCAGATCCGGGCACTCCAGAACCGCTTCGGAGAATGAACTGAAAATAACGCCCTTCTTCTTGAGAATCTCTTTGTGCGTCGTGGCAACGGATACGCTATCGAATACAGCGTCCACCGCGACACCCGTCAAGCGCTTCTGTTCGTCGAGCGGAATGCCAAGTTTCTCGAAAGTCTCGAGCAACTCCTTGTCCACCTCGTCAAGACTCGTCAGCTTCTTCTTTTCCCGTTTTGGAGCGGAATAGTATCGCTGCTGCTGGTAGTCGATCTTCGGGTAGTGCACGTTGGCCCATCCGGGCTCCGCCATCGTAAGCCATTGCCGATACGCCTTAATGCGCCAGTCCAGGAGCCAGGACGGCTCCTCTTTGCGCGCGGAGATTCTGGCGATGACGTCCTCGTTTAGGCCTGGCTCAAAGGTTTCCGCCTCAATATCCGTCGACCAACCGTACTTATACGTCTGGTTTGCCATCTCGGCAATCTCGCGGGTACTTTGCTCGACGCGCGTGCCCGTGTAACCGGCGTTTCCGAGAGTATCTTCCGTTTCGCTCATGCCCTGGTTCCTCTGGTCTTTGAACCCGATAGTATACGCTTCTCGAAGTTCTGAGGCCACTGTTGCGACTTTTTCATTCCGATTCACGCTTCGCGCAGCGGGATTCTCCACGCTGACAAGGCATAAGGGTGCTCTGAAAGGCGTCGCTGGCTCCCCGAAGCACCCCTGCTTCCCATCGTCCATTCGCACAACCGGCGCGAAGCGCTTTCCCTTGGCAACGCTGGAGTTAACCGCAATATTCCCAGCCTTTCTTGGCTGGCGGCCGCGACTGGATTACCGATAATCCAGTACTCTCGCCTTCGTCCAGTATCCGCCAAAATCGGCAAGGAATTTTTCGTGTATCGGATCCGGCAAATAAGACCGTAGTGCCGCCTCATCACGCAGGACAATCGTCATCCCAAGGGTATAACTGTCATCGATGACGGGCCGATCCCCGGCCAAGGGGGCGCCGTAAGTTAGCGAAACGACCCCGTCGATCGCGCGAAGGCTCTCAAGGCCCTTCTTAAATTCCTCGATTTGCACGTCGGTCAATTCGTGACTTAACCAAAAGTAAACGGTGTGCGTAACAGGTTTCAGCGTGTGCTCGCTGGGCGACGGCTGCTCATCCGAGGAGAACCGGTCTACAACACCGATTTCCTTGCCATCCGGCTGAAATGCAATCGATTCCGCCTCCCACGAATCCTCCCCCACCTTCACCCGTACATACTGGTTCACCAAACCTGCCGTATAACCTTTGAGGTTTTGCGCGCCCCCCACGGTCATATGCGGCCAATCCTTGACCACGGGCTCGCCATGATCCAGCCAACTGCCCCCACCCGTGATGCAATAGTAGACCCCGTTCTTGTAGCCACGCTCATACTCATGGGTGTGACCGCTGAAGCAAGCATCGACGCCGTAGCGTTCCATCAACGGCACGAGCTGAGAACGCAGCGTCGACTCTCCATCGATCCAGAGTTCGCAGTACGGCGGCTCGTGAATAAACAAGAATGTAAACTTGGCGTGCTGGTTCGCCTTGAGGTCCTGCTCCAACCAGTGAAAAACATCGGGGTACTGGGTGGCGTAATCGATACAAACAAAGTGGCACCCGGCGTAGTCGAAAGAGTAACTACCATATCCTGCCTCGTAACCGGGCACGTCTTCACTCGGAAACGACCCGAATTTCCGCAATGCGGACCCACGGTAATCGTCATGATTACCCCATGCCACAAAGAATGGCTTCTGCGTGCCAAGATGCTTCGCAACTCGGTCGAGATAGAACTTACGGGTGTCGTCGTATCCGCCGCCGTCTTCCGCCATATCGCCGCAGGCCACGCCAAAAGCTGCGTCAGACGCGCCCATGTGCCGCAGCATGCTATTGGTAGGTTCATAGGGGTCGGCAGAGTATGACCCCTTGTTGTGACCTTGACTGTCGCTCCAGACGCCAAACACAAAGGGGCGCGCCTCTACCGGCGCAGTTGCGAACGCGATCTTCCGCACCTCGTAGTAACCCTCGGATTCCAGCTCAACGGATGCCGCGTACGATGTATCCGCTTGTAATCCAGTTGCAACAGCGCGGTAAATATAGGTTCCGAACCCGGAAGGCTCTGCCGCAACCTCGAACTTCTCCCCGCCTTCAATCGAAAATGCCCCTGATAAC
>CALEZK010000350.1 GCA_937928585.1 uncultured bacterium
GGCCGGGACAGTACATGCCGTATGTACGCGCGTACTATCAAGCGTTTCAACAAGCAGGAATTTCGCCGGCGGACTTGCCGGAGTGGCTGGCATCTACTTTTGCCGTACCAATTGGAGAGACAGAAGACGGACGGCGAAAGGTATTGGATATGACTGGGTTCCTTCCATTTTTGGATGTAGTGGAAGCTACAAACGCAGTTGTGGGTGAACCGCGCACAGGGGAAGGGCGCCTGGCCACCATTGGCCGTTATTTGGGAACTCGAGCTAATCCTTTCGTGGGTGAGTTCTACGAGCAAACTTTTCAAAAAGAGATGTTGACAGGTCGCGATTTTGGCGATTTGCCGAAAGAACAATTTGGAACGGCGTTGAGTCCGCAGGCGGCGGGGATGATCAATCTATTTCGACCGGCGCGCGAGCTTGACCGTTTGAACCCAGGCGATATATTCACAAAAGTGGGGAACGCGACGGGGCAATTCGAAGGGGACGTGCGGCCGCGACGTAACGAGCCGGGTCAGGGCGAGCGTTGGGGACGGTTTTTGACCGGCGTGAAATTTTACGGGGCGGATCCCGATCAGGCGAACCTGAGCAGGAACGAGCGCGCGAAGAAAGCGAAGCGTTACAAGTCGATGGCGAAGAAAGCGCGCCGGGAGGGGCGCGACGGCGAGGCGGCATATCTGGAGAAAGAAGCGGCATCACTGGAGGGGACGTAATGGGGCCAGCGGTCGATCACACGAAGGACATCGAGCGTCACGAGAATGAGATTAACGATCTTTGGAGCGCGCTGAATGCCAAGGTGGATGGCATCTACGATCATATAGACAAGAAATTCGAGGCGTTGACGCAGGCGATATCGAATCGTTTGCCGCCGTGGGTGACTGCGATTATTTCGATTTTGACTTTTTTGTTGGGCGGGAGTTTAACGGTGATCGGGTTTCTGTCCCGATAGGAGCGCAACATGCACAAGTGGGTTGAGATTGCACGGAAAGACGAGGCGGCCGGCGTGGCGGAGATTCCGGGTGGGGCTGATCATCCGCGGATTGTCGAGTACAACCGGTATGTGAAGTACGGCACGCCTGGCGATGACGAGGCTTGGTGCGCGAAGTGCGTGAATGCGTGGTTTGAAGAGGCTGGAATCAAGGGGACGAATAGCGCGCGCGCGCGATCGTTTGAGACGTGGGGCGTGCCGTTGCATTCGCCGATTCCGGGTTGCGTGGTTGTGTATTGGCGTGGGAATCCGAACAGCGGTTCGGGTCATGTGCATTTGTATGAGCGCGAGGATGAGACACACATCTATGGCCGTGGCGGGAATCAGAGCAACAAGGTTTGCGTTGCACCTTACGAGAAAGATCGCGTGTTGTGTTTCCGCTGGCCGGCGGGCATACCGATTCCGGAGCCTGAAGCGGAGCAGGGTGTGATGATCGCGATGGAAGATGCGCGGGCGTTGCGCGAGAAATTCGCGGAGACGGCGAAGCTGCTGCAGGAGTGGGCTGACGAGCTGGGCGAGGCACTGGAAGGAGTGGCGTAGCGATGCCGGGAGAAAGCCATGGCAAGCGAATTTGGAAAACGCGGACGCGCTCCAACGGCGGACGTGCTGGAGGGCGCCTTGAACCAGCAGGAACGAGAACCGACGGACGGGAAGACGGATCCTCGTTCGACTGGGCCCCACGTGAAGCGGGGGCCGCTGGGCTGGCCACGGAGAGCGGCGCTGTGGATAGGCGGGTCGATTCGATTCCGGATTCGCCGCCGAAACCGTCGCTGAAGGACAGGGCGCTGACGAAAGCGGGTGAGCGGATTGGCAACAAGCTTGAGGAAGCGATGGATGCGCCGGCAACGGAGTTTATCAACGGGCAGCCTGTGTTGATTTCGAAGGCTGGGAAAAAGGGCGTGGTGTCGTTTTTGAAGGTGCTGCTTGGAATCGCGAGCGGTCTTGGCGGTGTGGCGATATCGGTCGACCATGACACGTTGATGATGGCCATGGACCAGATCAACGTTGCGTGGGCTTCGCTGGGCGTCTTGATTGCGTTTGTAGTTGGCGCCTGGCGTGTGGTTACGAACTTGCGGAAGCATTGGGGGCAGGTGAAGGAGAATGGTTTGAAGGTGAGCGCCACGGGCGGTACGATCGTATTTTATCGGAAGGCGAAGGGGAGCGAGAATTGGGAGGTGATTGGGCCGGGGGATGGGTGACTAGCAAGTGACTAGTAATCTTGCAGCGATAGAGTCAATTCGGCGCGGGTATTAGTCGAAGTGGGTTTTGTTGGAAGTGGTCTATTGGCTGTGGTTTGACGGGTTTTGTGGCGTATTGGCGGTGCGGTGTGAGTTTACTCCGGAGCAAGGGGTCGTACGTTCAAATCGTATCGGGCGCGCCATATATAAGTCTAGGCTGAATCCCAAGTTAGGGATACCCACCGTGTAGGCGGCGCAGCCGTAACCCAAGGTTGAGAACGTGTAGTAC
>CALEZK010000351.1 GCA_937928585.1 uncultured bacterium
TGGCGAGGTAGGCCATCCGCCCTTGCAGGGTCTTCGCATCGCGGATGGTGTCGCCCAGCGTTTTCCCGCGGACGAGTTTCATCGTGTAGTAAATGGTTCCGTCGCGGCGGCGCCCCAGCTCGTAGACTGGGACAATCGACGGGTGCTCAAGCTGCCCGGTGACACGCGCTTCGCGGAGGAAGCGGGATACCATTTCCAAGCCTTGGCCCACGGGGGTCTGCGGTGGGCGCTGGCGCGCAGAGGCGGGCAACAGTTCTTTCATGGCGACTTCGCGGCCGAGGTGTTCGTCATGGACGAGGAGCACGCGCCCCATGCCGCCGCGGGCGTATTCGCTTTCGCCAGTATACCGGCCCGGGGTCTCTTCGACGCCGGGGGCCTTGTCGCGACGTTCATCGAGATAGACGGGCTGCGGCCCCTTGACGGTCACGTCTTGCGAGCCGGGTTCGCGCGGACCGGCGGAGAGGGAGTGCAGACTTGCATCTACGAACTGGCGGCCGTTCGCGCCAGCGCCGCCGGCGCCCGCGAGATCCGTCTCGCGCGCGGAGGGCCTCGTTCATGAACGATTCGATGAGCGATTTTTCTTCGGGGGCGAGCAGATTCGCCTCGATCAGGCGGTCGGGGAGGTCGCGCGTGGGGTCTGCGGCCCACTGGGCGACGATATCGCGCATGCGATCCGGCGCAATACCCCGAAGCATTACCGCGAGGTGGCCGAATAGGAGATTCTTATTGTTGTCACTCATATCACGGGCGACTGCCTACCATCGTCAGGCACAGCTCGCCCGTGAAATGGACAAACGGTGCAAAACGTAAAGTCCCCAAGACCAGCGCCGGAAGTTACATTAGCAGAATTCTCTCCTTTTGGGAAGAGGTAGTCAGACGCATGGGGTGATTCGGTAGTTTCGCTGGGCGACTACTATATCGAGAGGGTATCGATTTGTGGCCGCTGCGTGTCAGCGGGCGACAGGATGGGCGCAAGCAACTGGCGCAGCGCGATTACATCCGGGTGGCCCGGGGCGACTTTGTCCGCAAGTTCGGAGTGCTCGAGGCACTTCGCCACCAATCTGGGAACCACGATTTGCGGATTCATTCCAGGCATGGAACGCGGATCATTTGTCAATGCGTCGATGAGCAAGAGGTAAATTTTCGCCTGATTGATATGACACATCATCTCGAAGTAGGTTGCGTCGAAGCGAGGAATGGGGTTGACCTTGCCTTGCCGTTCGAATAGGGCAAGCGCGGTTTCGAGTTCACCCTGGGCAATGCCAAGCCATCGCTGGTTTTGGGAGTAGAGGTAACAGGTGCCCAAGTACCAGTGTGCGCCGGCATGCTCGGGTTGAACCAGCAAGAACTCTTTAAACGCGGCTATGGCGTTTTCATAGTTGCCATCCAGGTAGAGCTGTTCGGCTTTCGCGAATTGTTCCGCCACGGGAACAGGTGGCGGAGCGCACGAGCACACAATCATGCAGGTAGCTGCGACTGCGCGAAGCGGGATGGGTACTTTGAAGCGAGGGAACATAAGGTTATTCTCGCGAACCGCTCGGGTAGCGCGCAAGTGCGGCGTGTCCCGCTCCTTGCCCATGTTGCACCCCACCCGCTAGAATCCCGTGGGGAATGCAATCCTGAGGAATACAGCGTGCTGCGTGGTTTTCTAATCTGCAAGAAGAACGGCGAGGCCGAACGGCGCGTGCCGATCGGCACGTCGATTACGCTGGGCAGATCGGTGGAATGCGGCTGTGTGGTGGACGATGCGGCCGCCTCGCGGCGGCATGTCCGGATTACGCAGGATGGCGACCGGTATTTGTGGAAGGACCTCGGAAGCACGAACGGCACGCAACTCAACGGCATGCCGATGATCGAGGGCGTCCTGAACAACGGCGATCAGCTGCAAATCGGCGAAACGATTATGCGGTTTGAGATGGAGGACGTTCCTGACGACGTCGATGAACCGGACAACACGACGGTCTTCAAGGAAACAATCTTCAATTGGCAAAAGGCCGGTGACGACGAAGAAGAACGCGAAGGCCGGGCGGAAAATTTGTTGCGCGCTGTGTACACGGTGATGAATGAAATTTCCTCGAACTACGAGCCCTGCCCCTTGCTGGATCATATCTTGGAAACGACCATGCGCGCGATCGATGCGCAGCGCGGCGCGATTGCCTTCGCTTCCGCGGAGAGCCACGGCTTGCAGCCCTGCCCGGTGTGCAAGAAATTTCACATCATCACGCGGGGCAAGATACGGCATGTAGGCCAGCATGATTTCACCGTAAGCGAGACGGTGGTGCAGCGCGTCATTCGCCGCGGCGAAAGTTTGTTGTATCAAGACACAGATCGCGACAGCGAACTGAACGTCAGCGAGAGTATCCGTTCTTTGCGGTTGCGCTCGATTATTTGCGCGCCACTCCGGGGCAAGTTTGGAATTTTCGGCATCCTGTATGTCGACAGCGACAGCCCCAAGCACCAGTACACCCACGAAGACATGTTGCTCAGTACGGCGGTTGGCAACAGCGCGGGACTCGCGCTCGAGAATGCGCGCATGCACAGTCAGATCGTCGACAAAGATCGTATGGAACAGGAGATTCAGCACGCCTGGCAGATTCAGCAGGGGTTCCTGATCAATCAGTGGCCGGAGGACAATCCGCGCTTCCAGATTTACGGTGACATGCGCCCCGCCAAAACCGTTGGCGGCGATTTCTACGATTTCGTGCAGCCGGACGCCAACCGCGTGGGCATCTTGATCGGCGACGTGAGCGGAAAGGGCGTGCCGGCCGCGCTGACCATGGCGCAGCTGCTCGCGGAGTTTCGATTGGCAGCACGAGACTGCAATTCTCCTTCGCAAGTCTTTCGTGAACTGAACAAAAGCATGAGCATGCGTGGACGACGCGGCACCTTTTGTACGCTCAGCTATCTGATTCTGGAACTCGACACCGGGCGCGTGTTGTGTTCCAGCGCGGGCCATCACCCCGTATTGGCGGTTGGCAAGGGCGATTTGCGGGTCTTCGGCAATGCTTCGGGTCCGCCCGTGGGGATCATGCCCGACACGCCATGGACGGACGCGGAATCACGGGTGAAGCCCGGAGAAACCCTGTTGTTGTATACCGACGGTATCGTTGAGGCGCGCACGGTTCGAACGCGGGCCGAGGGCGTCAATTCACCGGAAGAATACGGGTTGGAGAATCTCGCGCAGGCAGCATCGTCGCAGTATCAGAAGACTCCGCGAGAAATGATCGAGTTCATCAATGAAGAAGTGCGCAAATACTGCGCGCCCGCCAGCCCGCACGACGATTGCACCATGGTTGCGCTGAAGTATCTGGGGTAACGCATGAAGAACGCGGACATCAACATCGATCTCGTTTCCGACCCGCGGCTGCTGGGATCGGTGCGTGGACTTGTGCGCACGTATTTGCTCAACGAAGGATTCGACAGCGATCGCGCGAGCGAAATTGTGCTGGCGGTGGATGAAGCGTGCACGAACGCGATGCGCCACTCCTATGGCGGCAGTACCGATAATCGCCTGCGGCTGACAGTGCGAAAATATGCGCGGGGCATCGAGTTTGTCTTGCGCGACCGCGGGGTTCCCGTACCGGTAGAGAAGTGTGAGCGAAAAGAGATCGCAGTGCCCGATGCGGCGCACCTGACGCCGGGAGGGCTAGGCGTGCAGTTGATCCATCGCGTGTTTGACGAAGTTAAATTTCAACCCGGGAAAACCGCCGGTAACCGTGTAGTGATGCGGTTGATTTCGCCGGAAAAATCCAGTTAGGTAGACTAGAGTACAATTCGACGCGGCCAGTACGAACCATGACACCAATTCGGTGACTGAGGATTTAATAATGGCGATGGAACTTTCGAAAGCGGATGACGGCAGCGGCAAGCACACGATAACGATCGTGGGGGAAATTGACCTGTACACGTCGCCCAAACTGCGTTCCGCGATAACCGAGTCGGTTCCAGCTGCTTCGCGCGCGCTGCACGTCAGCCTTGCGTCGGTCGAGTATATGGACAGTTCCGGCGTCGCGACACTGGTTGAAGGATTGCGCGCGGCCATGGAACGCAACCTTGAATTTGTGCTGCTCTCGCCTTCGCCGTCGGTGTTGAAGGTGCTTCAACTTTCCCGGCTCGACACGGTATTCACAATTCGCGAACACGCATGAGCGCAGTGACGTACGTTTTTGGATATACCGGCCGAATCTCGCTGAACGCGCTCTACGCGTTGGCGCGGATATGCGTGCTGATCAACGACACGCTGAACTGGACCTTCATTCAGCCGTTGCGCGGGAAAGGCCTGCGGTGGCGAAGCGCGGTCGAGCATTTCGTGCAGTTCGGCGTCAACTCGCTGCCGATTGTTGGCCTGATCTGCTTTCTGATCGGCGGCATCATGGCGATGCAATCGGTCTATCTCCTGCGCGCTTTCGGCGCGACGCAATACGTGGCGAATCTGGTCGGCGTGATCGCGGTTCGCGAACTCGCGCCGCTGATGACGGCTATCCTGCTCACGGGCCGAAGCGGATCCGCCATCACCGCGGAAATTGGCACGATGAAGGTATCCGAGGAGATCGACGCGCTTGAAGTCATGGGGTTGAACCCTACGAAGCATCTGGTGGTGCCGAAATTCCTTGCAATGATCCTCGCCATACCCTGCCTTACAGTTCTCGGGGCGCTCATCATGATATTCGGCGGTTTCGCGGTGACGGTCTGGGTCGTGGGCCTGGAACCGGATGTCTACATTAACAACACCATAAAATCGATCAAGATTCGTGATTTCGCAACGGGACTCTCGAAAAGTTTCTTCTTCGGCATCGTGATTTGTCTGGTAGGCGTGTATCGCGGCTTTCAGGTGCGGGGCGGAGCGGAAGGCGTCGGCCATATGACGACGTCGTCTGTGGTGACGTCAATTTTCCTGATCATTCTTGTTGACTTGGTCTTTACGTACCTCTTCTTTTTTTAACCCGGATTTTTCGCACGCACAGACTACATACCCAGTAACTGAGGTAAAGGATGCGTTTTATGAAGTCTCTACAGGCAATCTCCGCTTACGCAGTATGCGTGTGAAAAAACCTTACCAATGATCCTTTGGGTACTATCAAGAGCATTTCTCACCGCTTGATGCTCTTCTAACTGGAACTTAAGCATTTGATGCGGTGAGAAATGCGGACTAGAGGCGTATCAATGTCTTACGTTGCGGATCCGATTATAGAAGTGCGCGACCTTGTCGTGAGGTACGGAGATCGCACTGTCCTGGACGGCGTCAATTTCACGGTGAATCGCGGCGAAACCTTCGTGATTCTTGGCGGCAGCGGTTGCGGCAAGAGCACGCTGCTGCGCAACCTCGTGGGGCTCATGCGCCCCTACTCCGGCAGCATCCGAATCAACGGCCAGGACATCACGACCATGTCTGACCAGGAACGCGTCGAGGTGCGCAAGAAACTGGGGATGTGCTTTCAGGCTTCCGCGCTCTTCAATTCCATGAGCGTGGGCGATAACGTCGCGCTGCCGCTTCGCGAACACACGGCGCTGGAAGAATCGACCATCGACATCATGACGAAGATCAAGCTGGAGTTGGTGGGCCTTGGGGGGTTCGAAAACTATCTCCCTTCCGAACTAAGCGGCGGCATGAAGAAACGCGCAGGCCTCGCGCGCGCGATGGCCATGGACCCTGAGATCATCTTCTACGACGAACCTTCCGCCGGTCTCGATCCGATTGTGGCGGCAGGCCTGGACGCGCTGATTCGCAAAATGCAGCAGACGTTCAATCTGACGAGCGTGGTGGTGACACACGAGATGGCAAGCGTGCGGCTGATCGCGGACCGGGTTGTCATGCTGCTTGCCGGTCGCGTTGTTGGGCTTGGAACGCTGGACGAATTGCAGCAATCCGAGCACCCGTTCGTTAAGCAGTTCTTCGAGCGAAGGCCGGATGACGAATCGGACAATCGGGAAGAGTTCATCCGCAGCCTAACCGGCCAGGACAACGACTAGCCCCCATTTCTCACGAGAACTCCCGGGGGTTCCCTTGTGAGGATTCTTCACACGCACTCCGAGTAACCACGAACTGCCCATGACTACTTCGTAACCTGCTGCCTTCGCTTCGGTTATCGGTTTAATGACATGTGCGTGTGAAAAATCCGGGCTAACCCGAAGTATCCGTTTGCGTTTGGGGCCGGAGACGTCCAAACGAGACGCTCTCCCTTTACTGGCCCCTGCCTTTTTCGTCATACTCTCCGTGTTTGCCCCCCAATCAGGCTGCTGCGGCTGAAAACTGGAGGAGAATCAGTGCGGATTCGTGTTGTCCTTTCGTGGGCGTTTCTGTGCTTTGTCGGTTTTGTGTCTTCATGGGCTGAGGTTGACGGCGGCGTGCGCAATCAGGCCGGTTGGGAGCCACTTTTCAATGGCAAAGACCTCTCCGGCTGGTACACCTTTCTGCAGCAGCACGGCAAGAACAGCGACCCCGACAAGATCATTACGGTCGAAAATGGTGTAATCCATCTCTATAAGCACGCGCCGCAAGGCGGCCACGTGTGGATGGGCTACATCGGCACCGAAAAAGAATACGAGAACTATCATCTGCGCTTGGAGTTCAAGTGGGGCGACAAATTCTTCGAGCCACGCCTGGCGCTGCCGAAAGACGCGGGGCTTTATTACCATATCGTGGGGGAAGACGCAGTCTGGCCGGTTTCACTGCAATACCAGATACAGCTCAACGACGTCGGCGACCTCTTGGCGCTGTATGGCGTTGCGTGCGACACGTGGATCGATCCGACGACGAAGGCAAACGACCACGCAACCTTCCTCGATCCGGCGGATGGCGGCGAACCCACGGTGCTTGGCGGCGTTGGCATCGGGTATCAGAAGCGGCGCAATCTTTATGAGCTTGAAGGCTGGAACACGCTGGAGGTGATCTGCAAAGGCAACACCTCGATGCACATTCTCAACGGAAAACTTGTGAACCGGTGCGAGAACATACGCTATGCGAAGCCGGAATCCGGCGATGCGCCGGTGCCTTTGAGCAAAGGCCGAATCGCACTTGAAATCGAAGCCGCGGAGATTTTTTACCGCAATATCGAAATCAAGCAATTGCCAACGGAAGCACCGGTTCCTGTTGAAGGGCCGGATACCACGTTGAAGGTCGGCGCTGCGGCAGCGAGCATGACGGGCGACGACTCGATGACCATGGCGGGCGGAATTGGCCCGTGGAACCCGAAAGGGCAGGAAGGCGAATTGCGCGCGACGGCAGTGGTCTACAGCAAGGAGCCCTTCGGCACATTTGCGATCGTCGGATGCGACGTGCTGTTTGTCTCGCGCGACCTTGTGGA
>CALEZK010000352.1 GCA_937928585.1 uncultured bacterium
GTCTACTACGACGACGGGCTATACGTGTTCGATAACGTGCACGTGCGCGACGGAATCTCGATAGCGGGCCTCAAACAAATCTTCATCACCGGCGAGACTGGAACCTGGCAGCCTATCGCGCTGCTATCGCACATGATCGATAGCCAGCTTTTCGGCCTGCGTCCCTGGGGGCATCACCTCACCGCGATTCTGCTGCATGCGGCAAATGCCGTGCTGATAGTTTTCGTTTTATTTCGAACCACCGGGCGCTTTGTACCGAGTCTCGTGGTTGCCGCGATCTTCGCGCTCCACCCGGCGCATGTGGAAAGTGTTGCCTGGGTGTCCGAGCGAAAAGACGTGCTGAGCACCATGTTCTGGATGCTTTGTCTCATCGCCTACGAGCGATACGTGCGCGCGAGCGGCACAGGAAGATTCGCGCCACAGTACAAGCCCGCGCGGATTCCCTATGCCGTATTACTGGTCCTGTTCGTGCTTGGGTTAATGACAAAGCCAATGCTGGTGACGCTGCCCTGCGTCCTGCTGCTATTCGATTACTGGCCGCTGAGAAGGCAAAAGCGCCTGGTGTGCAAGGCCGGCATACTCGAAAAATTGCCGTTGTTTTTGTTGGTTGTGGCGAGCTGCGTTATCACGATCATTGTTCAACGTCAGAACCAGGCCATTGTGACCTTGGAGAATTTGCCACTCGACACGCGCCTTGCAAACGTCGTCGTCTCCTACGTGAAGTATATCTGGATCATGTTTTGGCCCGTTGGCCTTGGAATCGATTACGCGCACCCAAAAGACACGATTCCCGCGTGGCAGATCGGCGGGGGGATAGCCGTCATTTTGAGCGTCAGCATTGCGGCACTGATACTCCGCCAACGTGCACCGTATTTTCTCGTTGGCTGGTTCTGGTACCTCGGCACACTGGTGCCTGTAATTGGGATAGTTCACGTGGGCGAACAGGGGATGGCCGACCGCTACACGTATGTTCCAACGATTGGATTGAGTATTGCGTTTGTTTGGGCCTGCGATGCCTTGTTGGCGCGCGTGCCAAACCAGGCAGTTGCCCGGCGCGGTGTAACCGCTGCCGTCGCTGTTGTCTTCACGGCATATGCCATAGGCACCTGGCAACAGATTGCCCACTGGAAGGACACGAAGACATTGTGGGCGCGCGCCGTTGCGGTGAATCCGTCAAACGAACGGGCACAGCGAAACCTCGGTGCCGTGTATCTGGAAGAGCAACGCTATGCAGAAGCCGCGGCGGCGTTTTCCGCGGCGTTATCGGTCAATCCCGTTGACCCTCGAAGCTGGCACAACCTGGCGTTTGCAAGCCAGCAGCAGGGGTTTGTGCCCCTCGCGCTGGAGCAGTACGCAAAAGCGTTGCAGTTCGATTCCGAAAACGCGGACACGCGAAACGCATATGGGTTTTGTTTATTGCTGCTGGATAGAAATGCAGAGGCGGCTGAAGCGCTTCGCGAGGCGCTGCGGTTGAATCCGAACGATCCGGAAGCGGCTTCGAATCTGGGCGTGGCGCTCTGCAAGCTCAACCGCGTGGATGAAGCCGTGGAAATTCTGCTGGAGGCGGTGCGCCGGAACGAATCCGTGGCGAAACTGCGGAACAATCTTGGAATCGCGTTCAACATGCAGGGCAAACCGGAGGAAGCAGTCCGGCAGTTCCGGGAGGCGCTGCGAATTGACCCCTCCTACGACGAGGCACGGCGCAATTTGCAGGTCCTGGGGGTCTCTTCAGAAGGATAGTCGGGTTGGAGCACCCTGCCAAACACGAGTGGAAATGCGAGGGGTACGGAATAGTATTATTAAGGTTTGCGCAGAATAAGGTGCGCGACAGCAGCACGCGGTGCGTGCGTGAGGGAGTGATTCGATATGGCGAAGAAGCAGGATGTCAGCCGGCGCGATTTCATTCGCGGGGCGGCCAAGGTGGCGGCGGGCGTCACGGCGGGGGCGGCGGTGACGCAGACGGCGAAGGCGGATGTGTATAAGCGCATCCTTCCGCAGACGATTATCGGTGCCAACGAGAAAATACTCACAGGGCACATCGGCCTCGGCGGAATGGGCACGCGCAACATGCAGATTGTGATGTCGCGCGACGATATCCAGCCCATCGCGCTGTGCGATTTGTTCCCGAACTACACCAAGCGGATGATGGGACTCGTTGAGTCGAAGTATCCGAAGCCGGTTCTGGAAACGACAAAGTTCGAA
This sequence comes from uncultured bacterium, assembly GCA_937928585.1. Classification (GTDB taxonomy): domain Bacteria; phylum Hydrogenedentota; class Hydrogenedentia; order Hydrogenedentales; family SLHB01; genus JABWCD01. The sequence continues at coordinate 2,203 of CALEZK010000352.1, forward strand.
GAGGTAATCGCAAACAAGGATGTCGACGCGGTTGTCATCGTGACGCCGGACCACTGGCATTCCGTGCCCACGCTGATGGCGATTGATGCGGGAAAAGACGTTTACTGCGAGAAGCCCCTGTGCGCGACCATCGAGGAGGCCATTGCGGTCCGCGACAAGATCAAGGGGTCGAAGCAGGTCTATCAGTCCGGCACAATTCAGCGGAGCGGAAAGTACTTCCAGGAAGCTGTCGAAATGATTCGCAGCGGTTACATCGGGAAGGTCGGGCGCGTTGAATGCTGGAACAATGACGAGAGTGTTGTTGAAGGGATAGGGAACCCGACAGATCCGAAGCCGGAATGGCTGGATTGGGACCGCTACATCGGCTGGACGCCGAAGGTTCCCTACAACAAGAACCGGTACATCTATAACTTCCGCTGGTTCACCGACTACTCCGGCGGCAAGATAACGGACTGGGGCACGCACCTGCTCGACATCGCGATCTGGGCGATGGGCGAAGAGAAGGCGCCGAAGAAAATCACCGCGGGCGGCGGAAATCTGATTCTGCAGGACAACAGAACGACGCCGGACACGATCGATGTGCTCTGGGAGTTTGAAGACTACGTACTCAGCTTCTCGAACCGGGCGTGGAATCCGGACTGGTATACGGAGCATATCGACGGCAAGTCAGTTGCCAGCCCCGGCCACGGAATCCTGTTCCACGGTACCTTGGGCTCGATGCGCGTTGACCGGCTTGGTTACGAGGTGTTCCCATTCGATGCCAACGCCAAGATCGGCAAGGCGGAGAAGGTCTCCAAGCGCGACGCGCTGGAAGGCGACATGAACGCCGGCCACTGGCAGAACTTCGTGGACTGTGTCCGCTCGCGTCAGGCGCCGATTTGCAATGTTGACGTTGCATTCCAGACTGCCGTGATTTGCCTCACGGGTAAATGCGTCTATCTTGCGGATGCCAAGCTGGGTTGGGACCCGGCGACGCTGAAATTCACCGGCAAGGACGCTGACGCCGTCAAAGTGGCAAACGAGTGGGCCTACCGTCCGTATCAGAACGGCTGGTCGCTCAAGGCGCCATACTATGACGGCTGGTCGGCGTAGCACGGTCAGCGGCTGG
>CALEZK010000353.1 GCA_937928585.1 uncultured bacterium
GAGCCTCGTCTTTGGCGCGGCCGGATCCATGGGCGGCAGCACGGCCAATACGCCGGGCGTCACCTCATGTTTGGGGCTGAGGAATTCGCCGCGATGATAGACGTGTGTCGCGCGCGGCGCCTCGCGTTCTTGTAACACTTGTGTTGTCGCAAATTTCGGCATGGCCTTACGCATGTCGGCGATTTGCTTGTGCGCGTCCGCCAGTTCAGGGGCGATGGAGAGGTAATGGTCCTTAAGCGAGACCTCTTCCTGCGCAAGTAGTGCCGCGCTGTCGCGGACTTTTACGAGAATGGATTCGATTTCCGCGGGAACACCGGAAGCGACTATCGGCAGTGGTTCAGTCGTTGCTGAAACGCGGAAGCGGCCAATCGTGTGGTTGTGAACGTAGAACTGTTCCATCACCAGATTCAGCAGGGTGCCGCCATCGTGCGATAGGGGTTCCGCAAATTCATAGACCACGGCATGCGCCTTGCCTTCGCCGCCCTTGATCGACCAGCCGGTGTCGCGCTTGCCATCCATGGTTTGATCGGGCGTGCGCCCCGGCTGCGAGTAGTCCACCGTGGGATTCTGCAATACAAGCCGCGTTGCAGCGTCCGGTGCGAGCCAAGGCGCTGCGCTGGCGCTGATTTCGCTTAAGAGAAAGTCGCCGCCCTCGGACATGATTACGCCGCGGCCAGGCCCATTGTTCGGCAGCGATTCATCGGGCAACACCTCGATGCGCAAAGCGGTGATATTCTTCAGATCCGTACGAAACGCCGCGTGGTAGATATCCGTATTCGGATTGTCTCCATGCGCAAGGATCGAGTTGTCGTCGAGTACCGTAAACGAGGAACGATACTCAGATTTGATGCTCACGGGTTCGAGCACCGACCACTTTCGCGCCTTGGAGGCAACCTCCGTTTTCCATGCGGCAAATTTCGTGTCGAGAAATGCTGCGCGGCGCACGTCGTCGGGCTCTTCCGAGATGGGATAGCCCTTACGCAACGCGGATACCTTAAAGCGCGACAGGGTGTGTGCACGGCCATACTGTTGGTGCAGCGTCAGCACAATCCTGCCTGTGGATTCAAAAGCAATCGGCTCGGCGAACCACAGCGTCAACGAATGCGGCGCGGCTTTGTCCACGCCCGCGGCATCCACGGCCCAGCCCGATTTATTGTCGCCATCTATCGCCTTGTCCGGCTCAAAACCGGCGTACACGACATCCGACTCGGCCCGCGCAAATTTCAACGGTTTTGCGTCGGCGTCGCCAATCTTCGCGGTAGCCCACACCTCGGAGAGCACGAAGTTTCCAAGCGAAGAACGCCCCGCGCCTACGTCACCGGCATTTGGCGCGGTTTCGATCCGAATCGCCTGATACGGTCCGCCGGTTAAGTCGAGTTCAATGCGATACGCGTCGGTATCCGGCGCCTTGCCGCGCGCGACGATTACGTTGTCGGTTCCCAATGACAGCGCTGCGCCGCCGGAGGACGAAATTGCGACCGGCTGCGGGTGCACCGTCTCGACGATCGGCTCGGCGACCGGGAAGCGGTTCGGCAAGTCCGCAACAAGCGCGGCAATCTCCTGTTCGGCTTTCTCGCGTTTCTGGGCAATGGATTCATCCGGCACCTGAATGTCGACATCATCGGTATGATTCAGGAACGCGTAAAACTGGAAGTATTCGTCGTGGGTGATAGGATCGTACTTGTGCGTATGGCACTGCGCGCAGCGCAAAGTCAGCCCAAGAAAGACCTGGCCCGTCGTATTCGCGCGATCCACCATCGCTTCATAGCGATATTCTTCGACGTCGATGCCACCTTCCTCATTGAGCATGGTGTTGCGGTGAAAGCCCGTCGCGATGCGGCTCTCGACGGTTGCGTTCGGCAGGATGTCTCCCGCGAGCTGCTCGATCACGAAGCGGTCGTAAGGCATATTTTCGTTGAACGCGGCGATGGCCCAGTCGCGATACGGCCAGATCGAACGGGGCCGATCCTTTTCGAAGCCGTTGGTGTCGGCATAACGCGCCACATCCATCCAGCGCATGGCTTGTGCTTCGCCGTAGTGCGGCGAAGCCAGCAAGCGATCGATCAAGCGTTCGTACGCGTCTTCTCGCGGATCATTTACGAATGCATCGATTTCTTCCAGCGTCGGCGGAAGGCCGGTCAGATCCAGGCTCGCGCGCCGCAACAGCGTGTAGCGATCGGCCTCGGGTGACGGCGCGAGACCGTGTTCCTCCATCTTTGCCAGCGTGAACAGATCAACGGGATTGCGCGGCCAGTCTTGCTGTTGAACGTGCGGCAGCGCGGGTTGCACGGGCTTCTTGAATGACCAATGGTCCGCACCGATCGGCGCAACAGATTGACCGGTTGATTCGCCGCCCCACGACGCACCCTGATCCACCCACGCGGTGAGGAGTGCGATTTCTTCCGCGGAGAGCGGATCGCCTTTGGACGGCATGCGATACCCGACGTCGGTCGAAGTTACGCGCAAGATGATTGCGCTTTCGGGTGCATTGCCGGGGAGATAGGCCGCTACGCCGGAGTCACCGCCATTGCTGGCGTCCGCGGCGGATTCGAGGCTCAGCCCGCCCTTCATGGAAGCGGTGTCGTGGCATTGCATGCACTTCTTCGAGAGGATGGGAAGCACTTGGGCGTGGAAGTCGACGGTCGCGGTTTCTTCCGCGGGGGCCATCGTAGCCAACACCAAGATCGCCGTCATTGCAATCAAAACTCAACTCAATTT
>CALEZK010000354.1 GCA_937928585.1 uncultured bacterium
ACCGGTGACAGGATATAGCGCAAGGCACTCTGCGCTTCCGCGAACGTTCGCGCACGCAGCAGCGCACGCAATCCCCAAGTTAGCCCAGCGAACCAGAACCCGGCGTAGGACGCTGCGCGGTCCACCGAAAACTATGCACCCAATTTCTTCCGCAAGGCGGAGAGTTGATCCGCGAGCTGGGTGTTTACCAAGGGCGTGTCAGCTAGTTTCTCCGGTTGTTTTGGTTTGGATTGCGGCGTGTTTCGAGGAGCATTGGCCCTGTTTCGTTGGTCGGTTCTGCCTGAATCTGGCCGACGTTCCCTGCCACGATCAGGGCGACGCTCAGCGTCTTTTTGCGGTCTGGCGTTGGGTTGTCTGGAGTCAGACTGCGGTGCTGGGCGTTCGCGACGCGCGGGTTGGGGGCGCGGCTCGGCTGGCAAAAGCGCTTTCATGGATAGCGAGATGCGTGGCAGGGCCTTGTCTACCTTCAGAACTTTGACGCGAACTACGTCCCCCACTTTCACGACCTCGCGGGGATCCTGAATATACCGATTTGCCAGTTCCGAGAGATGAACCAGCCCGTCCTGATGAACACCGATGTCGACGAACGCGCCGAAGTCCGTCACGTTCGTTACGATACCTTCGATCTCCATTCCTGATTCAAGGGATTCGACCTTGTCCACCCCTTCAAGGAATGCTGGTACTTTGAACTCCCGGCGAGGGTCGCGTCCTGGTTTCTTCAATTCCTGACGAATGTCTTCGAGGGTAAACAGGCCGACAACTTCATTCTTGAGCGCTGAAACGTCCACTTCATCGATACGCGATGGGGATTCCAGCAGGTCGGTTACCGTTACGGCAAGCGATTCCGCGAGCTTCTCCACCACGGGATAGGCTTCAGGATGGATACCGGTGGCATCAAGTGGTTGATCTCCACCGCGCACCCGCAAGAAGCCTGCGCATTGCTCAAAGGCTTTTGGCCCGAGACCCGGCACTTCCCGGAGTTCTGCGCGCGAACGGAAGCCACCGCGTGAGACGCGAAAGGCGACAATTTTTTCAGCGATGTCGGTTTGCACGCCGCTTACGTGTCGCAGCAAAGGTGCAGACGCCGTATTGAGATCCACGCCCACCGCGTTAACACAGGATACGACGGTACGCTCGAGGCCCTCGCGGAGCGCTTTCTGATTGACGTCGTGCTGATACTGCCCCACGCCGATGTGGCGCGGTTCCAATTTCACCAACTCTGCAAGCGGGTCTTGCAGACGCCGCGCGATGGAAATTGCGCCGCGCACGGTGAGATCCAGATCGGGAAATTCTTCGCGGGCTATTTTCGAAGCGGAATAGATCGAGGCGCCCGATTCATTAACGAGCACCATAAACACCGAGGGGGTAGCCTTTGGGAGTACTTCGCGGATGAAACGCGCCACCTCTCTGGATCCGGTGCCGTTGCCGACAGCGATTGCACCTACGTTGTGTTTCGCAATCAGCGCGAGCAGTATTTTTTCCGCGTTCTCGGTGTCGTTCTGTGGCGGGGTCGGGAAAATGGTGGCGTTTTCAACAAACGCGCCGGTGCTATTGACGACAGCGACTTTGCAGCCCGTGCGCAGACCGGGATCAATCCCTATAACCGAGATCGGGCCCGCCGGCGGTGACAACAACAGGTTATGGGCGTTTTCGCGGAAGACCCTGATCGCCTCGGTGTCGGCGCGTTCTTGCACTTGCTTCAACACTTCATTCTCAATTGATGGCCGCAACAACCGGTTATATGAATCCTCGATGGCGCTAACGACGTGCGGCGTGCATTCATTTTCGGGAGACTTCACGAACTTTTCATTCAGTTCCGAAAGCATTCTGGCATCATCCAGGCCGAGTTCCATGCGAAGGAAGCCATCCTTCACGCCACGATGGACGGCGAGATACCGATGGGACGGAATTTTTGCAACGGGCTCCGAGAACGCGTAGTAGGCTTCGAACTTAGTCTGCTTTCCTTCGCAATTCTTGGTGGGATGCGCGACGATGACGCCATACTTTTCCATTCGATCGCGCACCATGGCGCGCGCGTCTAGGTTGACGGAGACACGCTCGGCGATAATGTGCTTTGCGCCGTCGAATGCCTCGTCCAGGGAGGCGACGGCTTTATCCGCACGCACAAACTTCGCGGCGAAATCCTGGAGCGGTGAGTCCCCCGGCGTTTGTTCCCACAGGTAATCGGCCAAAGGCAAGAGGCCTGTTTCGCGGGCGACCGTTGCCTTTGTGCGCTTCGCTTTCTTAAATGGAAGATAAAGGTCTTCCAAAGCAACGGGATCGGAACAGGCGAGGATCAGTTCCTTCAGCTCGGGAGTAAGTTGCTCCTGTTTTTCGATCGTAGCGAGAATATATGCGCGGCGCTTGCTAAACTCGGTAAATTGCTCGTTAAGTTCGAAGATAGATTCGAGGTGAACTTCATCGAGATTCCCGGTTACGTCTTTCCGATAGCGCGCAACAAACGGAATTGTTGCGCCGTCACGGAATAGTTCGATGGCTTTTGTGACTTTTGCGACCGGAACACGCGTCCGATTGCTGATCAAATGTAGGAACTGCTCTTCAATCATTTCCAAAAAACTCCGCTCGCCCAAGAAGACTGTAGCAAATGCACATACATCCGCACAAAAGAAAATGGGGATGGATGCATGTGCGAGGGGTATGAGTTCGTTGTTACGGCCTTCGCGATCCGCCACCCATCCGCAAATCTGAAGATAGGATCATCAAGTAGGCTTTGCTATCTCGAAATAGCAGCCTGGTGAAAAACCGGCACTCCGACTCTCCTGTTGGGAAGATTCGCGTTGAGCAGGTGCTTCTGCGGTGTTAGGATTCGGGACATGGAAGCAGCACGCTTACGCATATCAGAACGCTTGCGCGCATTGATGCGCTACGGGAAATTCAGCGGGGAAGTTCCACGCATTCTACTGTTTCGCAGCCAGTACTGGGTAGACGGGGCATGTGAAGCCGCGGCAAAATCGATGGGATGGCAAGTTTCATCCGTTTTGACGCCGATGGAAGGCGCGCAGACACGCGAACAGACGGCAGCACTTCTGGAGACACTGGTTCACTTTCGACCGGATTTCATTTTTTCGGTCAATCTTGCGGGAATGGACGTTGATGGAGTTTGGGCGCGTTTTTTCGATGATCTCGGCGTGCCGCACATTACGTGGTTTGTGGACAATCCGCGAACGATCATCATGGACAAAGAACGATACGCGACTCCGACCACGATGGTATTGACCTGGGAAGAAGGGTATGAACCGTACCTTCGCAATATTGGATTTCGACATGTTTACTACCTTCCTTTGGCGGCGGACACGGCACATTTCAATGCGCCACCGGGATCCGGGTGGTCGCATGGTCCGTGTTTTGTTGGGAACTCGATGACCCTGTTTGCTCGACGATCCATGGAAACTGTTTTGCAAGATGAAGTCCTCAGATCGATTGCGGAGCGCGCGTTCGCGGCGGGTCGCGTTACGCGCGCGAATCTTGGGATCGGCCTGTCGGCGATTGTGAACCCGGACGAGTTGGCGATCTTGGATTCGGAACAGCGGCGCCGGCTCGAGATGTTGTTTTTTTTGGAAGGCACCAGGCGGCTTCGTTCTGATATGGCAACGGGACTGGCGTCATTGGTTGCGGTTCGCGGGGATGAAGAATGGCGTGACATTGCGCCGAGTGCTGGACCGCCGGTGAACTATTTTGAAGAGTTGCCGTCGTTCTACAGGGAATGTGAAATTAATCTCAACGTGACCAGTATTCAGATGGCTTCGGCAGTGAACCAGCGCGTATTTGATTGTCCAGCGGCGGGTGGTTTTCTCATTACCGACAATCAATCCGACATGCAGCGGCATTTCGATGCTGATGAATGTGTTGTGTACTCGAGTTGGGAAGAATGCGCGGAGAAAGTTCGATTTTACAAAGCGCATCCCGAGGCGCGGATCGATGTGATAAACAAAGCGAGAGCCCGGATACTTTCGGGGCATACGTATGCACATCGATTGCGCAGCATCGTGGGTTGGGCGATGCAACATTTTGGGTAAGGTGCGTAAACTTTCGTCACGCGAATCGGGCTTTTAGATAGGTTTCCAAGTCTTTCAGCCGATGGGCATGGGTGTGTTGGGAAAGGATTCGCTTGCGCGCGCTCTCCACGATTCTTCTGCGGGCTTGCGCGTCTTCGCGATAGCGGACGACGAGGTATTGCAATTCGTCCAGAGAACTGTATGTGGCTGTTTCGGTTCCCAGTTCGAAGAATTCTTCGAGGTCTGCCTGTGCGTCGGTAATGAGGAATCCGCCGGCGGCGGGGCAATCGAATACACGCTGGTTTAACGCGGTAGCCATTTGGACGCTGGTAGAATTTATGTTCACGGCTGTTTCGCGGTAGAACGCAGCTAGTTTGTCGAAGTATCCGATGTCGCCGTGGGTGTTTGAATGCACGGCGTTCCAGTGTTTATCGCCGTGCACTTCGATGCCGAAGGGGGCAAGCCGACGCACCATCGCTTCCCGAATTCTGCGGGTACCTTCGTAGACCAGGCAAAGTTCTA
>CALEZK010000355.1 GCA_937928585.1 uncultured bacterium
ATATCAATGAGCCTAACCGAATCATGTTCAAGAGCGTTATCGAGGCAATCGAGGCGGACATTGCACGCATGGAAAAGGAACAGGCGGAGAAAGCTGCGGAGGCGAAAGAGAGCTAGCGCCTGCTACTTTTTCGATTCGGGCGAGATATCGATTATTTCGCGCGTTTCAACGCGTGAGCGTTTGCCAAACGGCAACAGGTCTATTCCCAAGTATCGGAAGCACGCGATTAGCGCGGCCGTAGCGGCTGCTTCATCAATGTTCCCGAAGAATGGGAGATTGTCTGGAAGCTCGATAAATCCGGCGGAGAAGTTGAGCAACCAGAAGCCCGAGACCAGGATCCCTGCCATGGCAATGCCAGTGCCCAGGCACCCGCGGCCTTTTTCTTCAACGACGACAACCTTATGTTCCGGCATTAACTAATTTGCGCTCCGGCAGTTTCGAATTCACTGAACTGTACCTGAATCGTAACGCCATCGCGCAAGTGCGGGCGTAATCCATCAAATAGGTTGCGGATCGCAGCCTCGCCTTCTTTCGCGGCCTTTTCCCGTAGCAGGGGATTCGCCCCCTCGCGAAGTACGGCATCGCGTAACTCCCGCTTGGCCTCGCTCATCAAGAAATCGGCAGAAGACCAGCGCCCCCACCCGAGCTCGGTCTGCTCTTCAACAAAGTCCGGATTGCTTTGCACCTCGACTACTGTTTCGTCGAGGCGTGGTGTGGGAACGGTCACCACGAGCGCATTGAGTTCAGGATTGAATGCAACATGATCCGGCGTCAATCCATCCATCGGCACAACGTACTGCACCTTGTTGTCGCGCACCCGCAGTCGCACCGTCGTGTCGCCCAACCGAAGCATCTCCCAGATAACTTTCTCGCTCACCTTGTTGATCTCAACATCAACTTCGGCGGTCATCACAACCAACTTACCGTCGCGCTTGACGTTCTCAATCGCACTCGACATCACCGTGTTAACGTTCACATTCGGACGCAGCGCGTTGGCGAATCGCTCAGGCACGCTGGATGCCTCCTGCGCAACGGTCCTGGCAACTTCACCGCCCGTTCGAATCGCGTCGGAGGGGAGAGAATAGACGACACTGTAGATCACATAGGCGGCAGCAAGTATGCCGACGATAAACACAGAGGCCACCGCCCAGGCCGCGGTGTCCCGTCGTCGCACAACAACATGTGTAACGGTCGCCGGTTCCTGTTCCGAAGACACGGCGGCCGGAAGGACCTCGGCCACGATGGCGTCCTCTTTCCGTACCAATTCCGATTTATCGGATGTCGAATCGGCCATACATTCTCCTTGCCACGGCATCGTGCCGATACAACTATTATAATGTACGCCCCGCCGCAGACGTTCCCTGCGCACCGTCCGTTAGACGCTCGACGCGGCCCGTCCGTTTACATGCAGATCGTAACATGTTGAAAAGCATACCCTTATAAACGCTTGTGGTGTGTAATTTATTCCGCACTCACCATATCTAGTGGGCCAATTTTAGGTCTTGCACACATATAGTAGACTTGTTATAATCACCACGATATATTGCGTATGCATGACTTCAATTGCGCCAAGCGTGGTGGTCAATTGTGGTATCCGGCGTCGCTAAGTGCCCGGCACCAGTGGGGGTGCCCGGCCGGGAGCCATCATGAAGACTCGCAGTGTCCTGGTTCGATTTCCGGGATATCCCTTTGAGCCGCAGGCCCTTGCACCGAGCCGTCTGCTCGCCTCCGTGGCTGGCAGTCTATTAGACCAAGGTCACGAGACGCGCATCCTAGACTATGGGACCGTAGAAACCGTGCTGCGGCTGGTGGAAGGTCGTCCATCAACCTTGGCGTCGAAAATCGCGTCCATAGTTGCTGCGGACCAGCTTGGCAATCCACTGCAAACCTTACAATTGCTTTGGCAAATGAACAGTGCGAATCGCCAATTTCGCGAACGCCGCGCGGCATTCGCCCGTGAAATCGCAGCGCACCTGGCCACACGCCCAGGCCTCCATTTCGCGGCTTTCATGGTCAACACCGTCGACGACATCGCGAGCACACTCGAGATCGTCAAGCCTTTGCGCGCGCAGCGGCCCAAACTGAAGATCATCGCGTTCGGCACGATGGCGGATTATTTCGGCGCGGCTCTCGCGCGCGAATCCAATGTTTTTGATTGTATCTGCGTCGCGGAAACGGAAGCGGCGCTCGTAGCACTGGCGGAGCGGATCGAAACGCCGCACCTCTGGTGCACGATCCCCAATATCGCCTATTGCGACGGCGCGCAGGTGCGCGAGACATCCCGCGATGATATGACGAGCGTGTCCGCACTTCCTGCGCCTGTCTACGATCCGGATGCATACCCGGCGTTGAAAGCCGAACAAAAACTGCGCCTCTTTGAAATCGACGATTGCCGTCCCGCCTCGGCCGAGCAATGCAGTCGTCCAGACGGCGAGACCGCGGCGCCGCGCATGCGTACAGTTGGCGCCGTGTGCAACGAGATGTGGCGTGTCGGCACCCTTTTTGGCGCGCGCGCATTTCACTTCACGGGCGAGATCGCGCCGGCATCGCACGTCAGCGCCATCGCAAACGAGATGTTGCGGCGCGGTATCTCCGCGGTTTACACGCGCTCCTGCAATCCCGCGCATGCAGTGCCCGCGACGTTTCCGAGCCTCTTCACCTCCGGTTGCATCGCGCTTTCGTTCTCGATCCAGACGGGTAGTCAGCGGCTGCTCGATCGTTTTTATGAAACGGGCACGACCGTTACCGAGCTGGAGCGAATCCTGAAATGTTCGAAGCAGGTTGGCATTTTTACCATCGCGCGCTTCACGTTCCCGTGTCCGGAAGACGATATCCATACACGCGCGGAAACCATACGCATCATCGAGCGTACGCAGCCCGACGCCGCGCCGCTCTCGACGCCGCATGTCATGCCCGGATCCCGGTGGTACAATGATGCAGGCAGATACGGTTTCGGGGTCGATCGCGCGCACTACTACGAGCGGGCAGTCGCCGCCGCGCGGAAATACCCAGCGGCCGGTCAGCATTGGACCAATAGGCCCTATCGAACCGGACGCTGGAGCGAACAGGAAGTCGCCGCGCAGTATCGGGGATTGGCGAAAGATATCGAGCAGCGCGGCGTGCCCGCAATGCTGTCAGACGAGATGATGCGGATGGCACGCATTGTCGCCGACGCGGGACGCGAAGCCGAATTCGCGAATCGCATGCAGCAAGACTTTATTCGTGGCGACGCCATGGGTGTCGCAACGATGGTGGATACGTTTAACGAAGTGGCGTGTGTCTCCGCGAAGCGCATGGCCTTGCGCGCACCGGATGCCGACCGCCTCGCGGTAGGAAACTAAGTTGTGCCGGTTGATCGAATCGTCATCACAGGCGGAGGCGTATTGGCCTGCAACGGCATTGGCCTTCCCGCGTTTTGGGAGTCACTCGAGCAGGGCAAGTCTGGCATAGGCCCGATAACCCGTTTCGACACGTCTCCATTTCCATGCCACATTGGTGGCCAGCTCTGGGATTTCGATCCCGAGGACTACCTTTCCAAGGCAGACGTTAAGCGCTGGCACAGCCACGTTCACCATTCCGTGGCAAGCGCGAAGCTGGCCTGCGAAGATGCGAATTTCTTGCGCGCTGGCTACGCGCCAGAGCGTATTGCGGTCGGGTTTGGCACCAGCGTCGGCGCGCCAGACGAACATTATCTTCGCTACCGTCAGACCTATGAGACGCAGGGCTGGGAAAAAATCGACAAGTTCGCGTCATCGGCATCGTCCGGTCATGCAGCGACGGCAAATGTTAGTACCACGTTTAAATTTCGCGGACCCGCAACGACGATCGCGAGCGGGTGTGCGACGGGTCTCGACGTGTTGCAGTGGGGCGTCGAGCAAATCCGTTATGGTCACGCCGACGCCGCCGTGATAGGCGCCGCGGAATCACCGCTCACGCCGTTGACGATGGCCGTGAGCTGTTCGCTGAACGTTGTATCCAAACGCAATGACGAACCCCACAAGGCGATGCGACCATTCGACAAAACGGCGGATGGCATTGTCCTCAGTGAAGGCGCCGGCAGTTTCGTGTTGGAGCGAGAGAGCGCTGCACGTGCGCGGGGCGCAAAAATATACGCCGAAGTCGCTGGATACGGCGCTGCCGCGGAAGGGAACAACGCGCTCGTCATCGACAAGGAAGGCAAAGCCCTCGCGCGCGCGATTGGCAACGCCATCGCGGAAGCGGGCATGCATGCTCACGAACTTGACGCCGCCGTATGTCACGGTGTTTCGTTGTCGATGTATGATCGAAGCGAATGCGCCGCGTACAAAAGCGCGCTTGGTGCGCATGCGAAGCACATTCCCATCACCGCCCCAAAATCCATGACGGGGCAACCATACGCGGCAGGCGGACTCCTCGGCGTCGGCGCCGCGCTCATGTGCCTGCAGCGCGGTGTGATCCCGCCAACCATCAATCTTGACGATCCGGATCCGGACTGTGATTTGGATTTCGTGCCGCATCGTGCGCGCCTGAACGATGTTGCGTCCGTGCTTGTAACGGCCATGAGTTTTGGCGGCACGCACAGCGGCGTGGTATTGCGAAAGTCCGGATAATGGAAGTCCAAATCACGTCAGGATTCCTCATACTCTCTTCGGTATCCTGCGTTGTATTGGCCGGAATTGTGGGATTCCGCCGGCAGCGAACCGCCACGCACCGCGCGTTCATCGTGCTCTGTGCCAACCTGCTGTTTTGGTCACTCGGCGTGCTTTCCATTATTCATGCCGATTCCGAGACCTCCGCGCGCTACCTGGTCATCGCAACGTTCTGGAGCGCGTGCTCACTTCCTTCGGCCTACTATGCCTTTATCGTCTATTTCCCTCGCGACAAGTTTGACGGCTCTAAGTGGGTACTCGGCCTGCTCCTTTCGGGCGGGGTGACGCTTGCCGCATTGTCCCTGCTTCCTGGCGACGCCTACATTCGCGAGCTGCGCATTGTTCCTGGCGCGCCGCCGGTTGTCGAGTATGGCCCCGTCTTCAGCGCGCTGTCAGTCATGTATCTCTTTGTTTTCACGACGATGCATGCGAACCTCATTCGAAAACTGCGCCGGGCGACAGGACTTGAGCGGCGGCAAATCCAGCATGTGTTCCTTGGGATCTTATCGACGACTGCTTTGGGTGCGTTTACCAACGTCGTCGCGCCTATGATGGGCATTCGCGATCTGCAACCTTACGGACCTGTATTCACCGTTTTCATGATGGGCTTCTTTGCCTACGCCATCGTGCGCTATCACCTGCTCGACGTATGGGTGATACTCTCGCGCGCGACCGTGTTTGCTACAGCCAGTAGCGTGGTCGCTCTTGTCTTTCTCGGTTCTGTAACGGGCATCCACTGGGTCTTGCGTGGAATAGACATGAGCGACGACCTGCGGAACACCATGCCTACCGTCGTCGCAGCGCTTGTCATCGTGCTGATCCTTCAGCCAATCAAGGAGCGCGTCCAACTGGTATTAAACCGTGTCGTGATGCGCCGCCGATATGATCTCAATCAGTTCTTGGCGCGTATGGGCAAGACTGCGTCGGAGACCGTGAAGCTGGATGAAATGCTGGAGAAAATCGGACGCGATATCGCCGATACGGTTGGCGCGTCGGTGGTCCGTGTGCAGCTCGTCGATGAACGCGATCCAAATTCGCTCATTACCGAATTCTCAAGCCGCGAAGAAGAGCGGGGCGTGCATACGCACGAGTTCAGTCCCCTGCTGGATTATGTGCGAAAGAATCCTGGACCTCTCACGCTTGAAAAAATTGCGCGGGGGCGCGTGAACGCCGACTTGTCGCGGGTTGCGGAAATGCTCGCGGAATTGGATGCCTACCTTTGCGTTCCCCTGGTTCGTACCAGCGGATTGGTTGGCATTCTCAACCTTGGCCAGAAAGTATCTCGGGACATCTATACGCAGGAAGATCTGCTTGCGTTTACCGCGATAAGTAGCCCCCTGGCCACTGCAATCGAAAATGCACGCCTCTACCGCAAGCTGGAGGAAGCGAATCAACACCGCGCTCGAATTCTTTCGAACATGCGGGGCGGCGTCGTCGCAATCGATCCGCACGGAATCGTTACGACCGTAAACGACTGGATGTCCGAAGTCTTGGGCCCGATCGAAGTAGGTCTTCATTTGTCGGCCATCGACCCCCAAATCGCGCATGTCCTCGAACAGACCTTGGCCGATCACCGCCCCGTCATCGACTACGAAACCGTCGTGGTTCGCCAGGACGGCGAACGAATCCCAGTGGTGATGTCGTCATCAATCCTCACGGCGGGGCAAGACGAACTAATCGGGGCGATGGTTGTGGTATACGATCTGACCCAGGTAAAACGCCTGGAACAGAACGTGCAACGCGCGCACCGGCTCTCCTCGGTGGGTACCCTTGCCGCAGGCATGGCACATGAAATAAAAAATCCTCTTGTTTCAATAAAAACCTTTTCGCAGTTGCTGCCGCTTCGGTATGACGACCCGGATTTCCGGGCCACGTTCACCGACATCGTCCCGCACGAGGTGGAACGAATCGATTCCATTGTCACGCGCCTGCTGCATTTTGCCCGGCCCAAACCAGCCACTTTCGCGCCACAGGATCTTCGTGCTATTATCGAGGAGGTGTTGGTGTTGGTAGAGAACCAGTTGCGCAAGGGAAATATAACGGTACAGACCGATTTTCCCGGGCCGCGAGTGGACATCTATGGCGACGAGCAACAATTGCATCAGGTTTTCCTGAACCTTGTTCTCAACGCGATAGACGCCATGCGCGACAAAAAGCGCGGCACGCTACGGGTACAAGTTGACTACGAGCGTGCGATGGTTCGGCGTGGAGCCAAGAGCTCCGGTCCGGAATTCGAGTGTGTTAAGGTTTGCCTTACGGATACCGGCTGCGGTATCAGCGGCGAGAGTTTGGATCGGATATTTACGCCTTTCTACACCACCAAGGACGATGGGACTGGGTTGGGTTTGTCGGTGGTCCATGGGATCGTGAACGAACACGGCGGCACTATCTATGTAGATAGCACGCCAGGGCAAGACACCACGTTTGTCATCACGCTCCCTGTGGCCCATCGCGCCTCCGAACGCAAAGGCGCGTAGTATGCGAGTTGTGTTGGTTGTCGCGGAGGAGGCGGGGGTCCGCGAGGCATTACTTGCCTCGTTGAAAGAATCAAGTGTCGTGTTCGTTGAGTCAAGCGCGGATGCCGCGCTGCGACGATCGATTACGGCACCCATAGACGTCGTCATAGTGGACGATACACCGAAGCTCGGTGTGTCCGTGCTGGCGCGACTGCGCGCGGCGCTACCGTCCACGCCCATCGTGTCGTTGCTTGCGCGCGGCGATACGGAAACCCGCGCGAATTTCGTGATGGCCGGAGCGCGCGTCTGCGTTGCAAAGCCGTTCTCGGTGGTCGAGCTTCAGGACGCGCTGGACGCCGCAATTGCGCAACAACCCCCGGCTGAGTCCATCTCTCCGGCCCTTTCTCCGCATCAAGAATCTTTGCCGTCCGTTGATCGCTATCAAACGGCGATGCGGTGGCTTGGCCGCATCACCGAAAGTCTGGACAACCCTGGAAAGCTCGCTGGCTTGCTCGTGGACGCAATGTCGGATGTATTCGGCGTTGCGCGCTGTGCAGTGATCCTGGAAGATACGTCGGGCGCGCATATAGCGGCGTCGCGCGGGGTTTCCGATGCTATCGTCGAAACCCTGCGCTTCAATTACACCGGGGGCCTTATGCATGCCCTCGAAATGGCCCCGACAGTACTGGATCGCCGCCATGCGGCGGATGTCCAAACAGCAAAAGAGCTGCAATTGCTGGGTGCCCGTCTGGCCGCGCCGCTTTTGTCCGGTGGCGCTGTTTCGGGTGCGTTACTTATAGGCGATGCGCCGTCCGGATGCGACTACAGTAACGAAGAGCGCGACCTGCTGTCGCTGCTTGCGCGTACCGCCGGTGTGGCGATCGAGAATGCATACCGCTATCGGCGGCTCTCGGATCAGCAGGGCCAGCTTCAAACGATATTCGCGCAGTTGACCTCCGGCATGGTCGTTGTTTCGCCAGACAAAACTGTCACGTTCATGAACGAGAGCGCCGAGAAGCTACTGCAATTGCGTCAACGGGACATTGTCGGGCGCAGCGTGCAGCGGCTCGGCTCGGCGTTTGCCGATGTCGCGTTACGTTCATTGAGCGAAGGCCGCGCGCTATTTCGACA
>CALEZK010000356.1 GCA_937928585.1 uncultured bacterium
GTTCTACACTTTGACACCCAGCCGTACCTCGTCTACAATGACGGGAATCAAGCAACCAATCCGGTGAAAGGATTACTAGATGCTGCGCCGCTGCCTCGCCGGAGCCCTATTGATTGTAGCCGCTGCAGCTTCCAACGCACAGCAACGCGCGTGGATTGCCACCGAAAAGGAGTCCCCATCCTCCCTCGCTGCAATACGAATACGCTTCGCGCCGGAACAAGCGCTCCCGGCAGCCATTACTTTCGAAACCGACGCAGTCACCACTGACCCAACAAACCAGGGCGTTCTGAGCCTGACAATTATGAGCCCGGAAGGCACTGCCATCCATTCCGGTAGCGCGACCCTTAACCTGGCCTCTAAGCTGGCCCCAGCTAAATTCACCTGGCAACCCGAAAACCTCCCGGATGGCCGCTATACCGGCGAATTCTTGCTTAAGCGCCCCAACGGAACCGAGCTCGCCCGCTATCGGCTAACCATTCGCCTTCTCACCAGCGCAAACATCGCGAACAAGTTGGTGGACGTGAAAACAACCACGGCCCGATTGCGGACTGCCCTCGGAGCTTTTGGCACTGCCAGTATGCCCGCCTATCCGGCCCTGCACGTCGCCATTGCGGAAGACTATGCTCCGATAGCCGAAGCCGCCCTTGCCGCCGGAGACTGGCGCGAGGCCGCCGATTTCGCGGACTACCTTGCGAGCCTCCTGCAAACCGCCAATACGGAACTTTCCGTCGTAACCCCTTCGATTGAGTCGTACGTTTCGTCGGCCAGTCGCTCCCCCATCGCAATTAACGCGAGCGCGCTGGCTACCGCGGGACAACCAGTCTTCTTGTTTGGCTCGGGCGAATCCATCGCTACAGACGCCCATCTTGATCGACTGAACCGATTCGGGCTTCAACTGGCGGTCTATCGCGTCGGCATGGATGAAGCCTTGCCAGGGCCGGACAGCGGAAGCGAAGCGCTCCAGCCGCTCGCGGATTTTCTGGATCGGGCGGCCGCCAAAGGCATCTATGTTATCGTCCAGTTTGCGCCCGAGCGGGTACCCGGCTGGGTAGTCGAATCCGACCCCACAATTATTGATAGCAAAGGCGGCGCTTTCGCCTATAACCTCATGAACCCGAAAGCGCGCACGATTCTTGCCCGCTATGTGGCCTCCGTCTCCAAAGCGCTCGCGGGTCGCAACAACGTCGTAAGCCTTTCCCTGGCACAAGACCCCACATTCCAATTACCTGAACAGGTCTTACGCGAAGGCCTCATCCAAGTCGCGCGCTCGCGTTATAAGGATTATGACCGCATGAATCGCGACTGGAAAACGCGATACATGGCCTTCGAAGAAATCGAGGTTGATTGGAACTCTCGCCGCCGCGCCTACCGGTATGATCTTCAAACGTATCATCAGGAATTGGGCACGCAGTTCTTCGCGTGGATGGCCACAATGGTCCGCGAGTCGGCTCCCGGCCTTCCCGTGCAGGTGCAATTCGCGGATTCTGCATTCACGCCCAAGGAAGCCGAATCGGGCGTCGACCGCGAGTCAGTGCTCGCCTTCATGGACCTCGCGGCCTGCGCCGCCATACAACCCCTGGACGGAACGGAACTCAGTTTCGGCGCGCCGGTGCAAGCCTCCTACTATGCGTTACTCCGTTCGATGCGACAGCTACCCGTCGTTAATACCGCGGACGGATTCACCATCGCGCCCGGCGTCACTGGTCACGACGCGTTCCGCCGTGTGCGTTCCATGATGTGGGAAGCTGCGCTCGCGGGCCTGAACGCGTCTGCCATGACTATGGGGGTTCCGGGTGAATCCGGCGTGTTGGCCCGCCCCGAATACATTGACGGGTTCGCAACCGCGCACCTCGATCTCAATCGCCTCGCGCCCATCGTGAACGCATATCAGCAGTCCCCCGCGCCCGTCCGCGTTCTGTGGAGCATGTCCTCGAAGATTTTTGATCACGGCGACCCGTTCCTCGCCTCGGCACGGCGCGCATATGAAGGCTGCACAAATTTCGGCGCGCACACCGCATACATCAGCGAACGTGAAATCGAACGAAACGGGCTCGCCGGCGTCGAGGTCCTCGTCATTCCGCGCGCGTACGCACTGACGGATCAAGCCTTTCTCAGCATCAATCAGTTTATTGAGAGAGGTGGGGTGACGGTTCGCCTCGGCGAACCCATCGCCTACAATGAGCATGGCCTCGGTCGCGCCGATTCGCTCGCTGTTTCAACGCGAACCATCTATATTCCAAGCGATGACACGCCCCGCGCATACCTTGATGCCCTCGATGCCGCGTACGATCTCGCCGGAACTACCCCGCCGCCACGCCCCGTGAATGATTTCGGCTATCCGCTGGATGGCGTAAAATCTCGCTTCGTCGTTCACGAGCGGATTCCATATCTCTACCTGATCAATTTGCGCGAATCTGCCGTGACGGTGAAGCTGAACGGGCCGCACACCGCGGGTTTGGATCTCGTCTCTGGAAACCGGTTCCAATTCCCGGAGGCCATCGACCCGCTTACCCCCATGCTCCCGCAACTCGATGTCGATCCCAACACAATCGTTGCCGCAGCCGATGCCGCAAGCACGCCTACCGAGATAACCCTGCAACCAATCGGTGCCGATCCCGAATCAAAACCAATCGTCAAATCCGCACCACTGCGTCACGCCCGTTAACCCCACAACTTAAACGTGGACTGTTAAAAGTAAACCGAGGCAGCAACGCAAAGTTTTTGGCTCTCAAACCGAAAGCCTGAACTAATCCTCACTCCCCCCATTTCGCGGCACACGAATTCCAGCCTCCTGTAACTTCTCCTGCAACGCGCGTGCGCGCCCCAGTATTGCCTGGGTATTTCGCACGCGTTTCTGATCGTTGTCTTCCTCGGCCTGTCGCAACGCTGCTTCCATTGCGTTCATCATCGTGCCCAATGCGCTCGCCATCGATGCAACCATCTGCACCTGGGTCGGCATGCGCGTCGTCAATATGACGCTGGGTTCGGACACCAAACCGTACTTGCCCAATTCTTCGCGCGACAAACCAAATTGCAGTCCTATCGGCTCAAACACCGAAAATAGCTCGTGCTCCCCCAGAAACCGGAGAAGCTTGTCTACATCCATTCCCTGACATTCGTCGTCCTGATCCAGCATCTGAAGTAACTCGGATACCGGCGTCATCAGTTTGTTTGTGTTCATCAAGTACGACAAACAACGTTGTTCCACGGCTTCCAGATTCATGGTGTAAGACCTTCCAAGTACATCGAAACATGATCGGCCGCGAGATCCACCCCGCGCGCGTTCCAATGTCCGTCTTTTACGTAATAAAGCGATTCCGGTTCGACATGCCGCTGAAACACCGGACGCAAATCAATCACATCACACTGCACTTCTTTAATGACTGCATCGTACGCCTCGGCCTCCGCGGTATTGCCATCGGTAGCGGTTTGCTTACTCGGGATGAGCAAGAGCACCAATCGGATGCCTGACTGCTCACAAGTCTGCTTCGCCTCGGCAACAGCGGAAGCCACATCACGCACTTCCAGCTCGCTGGGTCCCGAAACGCTCACGCGTTCTCCGCGAAGGCGCGCATCGATCACAAGTCCAAACGAATACCAACCCCGGGTGCGCGTGCGCAACGCGCGTTCCATTGCGCCAACGCCAATGGGCGGACCACACCACGTGCCGGAATGGTACGTAAACCAGTCCACCCCGCTCCGCTTCCACGACTGATAGTCGGACATTTCGTTAAAATCGTTCTCGTACAAACCGTAAATCGCAACGCGCGGCCTCAGTTCTTTTCCCCAGCGTTGCAGGATTCGCGTATATTGCGCGGGGCATTGACGGTGAATCGCAAGGCTGTAATAGTCGAAGCCGCGCTCGCCCAACTGTTCATGGAACCCGCGGGCCGCCATCTCCATAAAGGAGTCGCCCAACCCGATAACTTCGACGGTTTTTGCATCTTCGCGTTTCCGAATCGCTTCGACCGCATTGATCACGCCAAACCGATCAGTTACCAATGGCTCCGGCTCAATATCGTTGATCGCGAATCGCACATTCTGTCCCGCGCCAATGTGCTCCCGCCATCGAAAACCAATGTCTGGATCGAGCGTGAGGTACTGCTGCAG
>CALEZK010000357.1 GCA_937928585.1 uncultured bacterium
GACCTTGTGTCCATTGACCAACTCACGTACGACGAATTTATTCTGTCTGTTGCGCGCCCGACGTCGCTATCGATAATCAATATGGCCCCGTTGGAAGGCAATGCGGTTATCGAGTTGAGCCCTGCGATCGTATTTCCAATCGTCGACCGTATTCTGGGCGGGAAGGGCGCCACGCTTCCCAAGGCCCGCGAGCTTACGGAGATTGAGAATCGGATCGTTCATCGCGTGATGTTGATGATACTTGATAGTCTGCGGCGTTCTTGGGAGCAGCTCATTGAGTTCAAGCTGACCGTTGTGCACCAGGAAAGCGATCCGCTGATTGTGCAGATTGTTGCGGGAAGCGAAATGGTGATACTTGTCGCGTATGAGATTCATATTGGCGACGCGGTCGGCTCAATGAACATGTGCATACCGTTGATGGTGTTGAATCCCGTGTTGGACCAGATTTCGCAGCAGACCCGGTTCATGCGGAAGATGCCGCCGGAGATGATGGAGCGGACGCGGTATCACGTGGAGCGTGTGGTTCGAAAGGCGCGGGTGAATGTAGACGCGATATTGGGAAGGGCAACGCTGCCGCTTTCAGAAGTGGCGAAGCTTCAAGTAGGCGATACGATTCAACTGGATACCGATCTGCGCACCGCGATTCAGGTGGAGATAGGCGGGATTCCGCGGTTTCAGGCGGTATGCGGCAAGCGGGGCGAGATGAGCGCCGTGCAAATTGTCGATACGATAACAGACGAATGATTTCATCTAACCAGGCGTGGCCATAGTGACCCAGGAACAACGAGATAGTTTTGCGCGCGGCTACATCGCAGGTTTATTTGATGTCGTTTCGGCGATGACGACTCGAACGGCGCCGCATGCCGTAACGACGACAAAACCGCTGCAAGCGGACGCGCTTGCCGGGTATCTTTCGCAGTTCAATTCCCTGGTTCGGGCGCAGGTGACGCCCGGCAGCAGCATTGTGTTCCTGTTTTCGGGATCGGATGTGAACAGGATTGTCGCCGCGGCATTGGGACAAGAGTCCACACCGGATTTTTCCATTGCGGGTCGCGATCCGAATGAACTGCAGGAAGTTTTCGATCCGTGCATCGGCGGCGGCGTGGGGTACTTCAAGGAGAAGTTCGGTATTGTATTCACGACGAAGAATCTTGAAGTCATGCCCTGCGGTCCTGATATCGCGGCGGGATTGAACCAGTATCTCGGCACGAATAGTTCGGTGGCCGAGTTTTCATTTTCATTGGAAGACGGCCACACCGGGAATGGTGTGTTTCTGTTTGCCGACGCTATTTGCGATGCGCTTCCGAGTACACCGCTTTCAGAAGGAGATTCACTCGTGGCAGAGTCTATGAGTCAGGACGACGTAGGCGCGTTGCGCTCGAACTTTGGCTTGGATCAAGGGAGCGAGCCGGGCGGGAATGGCGACGATGCAGGCGGGGCTCCGCGCGTGCTGAGCAGCGCGGACACCCGCAATCTCGATATGGTTCTGGACATTCGGCTGACGGCGACGGCGCGATTGGGCCGGATTGAAATGCCGATTGGCGACATCGTAAATCTGGGTCCGGGGTCCATCATTGAAGTTGGGCATCTGGTCGATGAACCGGTCGATCTCCTGGTGAATGACAAACTGATAGCCCGCGGCGATGTGGTCGTAGTGGACGAAAAGTTTGGCCTTCGCATCACGGAAATCGTCAGTGCGCGCGAGCGGATTGAAAGCCTTCGTTAATATGATGGGGATTTGCACGTGGCAGCGTTAACGGCAATCCCCGAGAAGGAGCTGTGGGCGCGCTGGAAAGAGCGGGGCGACAATAGCGCCCGCGAAGAGCTTATCGTGCGCAATATGCGCGTTGTGCGATTCATCGCGGGGCGGATGGCGATACATGTACCCGCCAGCGTCGAGATGGACGACCTCGTCGGATGGGGAGTGCTCGGTCTTCTGGACGCTGTGGACAAGTACGACCACACGCAGGAGATCAAATTCTCGACGTACGCCTCCATTCGTGTGCGGGGCGCGATCATCGATCAGATTCGCACGTTGGACTGGGCGCCACGGAGTCTGCGCGCGATGGCGCGAAAGTTAGGCGAGGCGCGCGACAAACTTCGGCATGAGATGGGGCGCGAACCTACGGTAGACGCCATAGCGGACGTGCTGGGAACAACCATCGATCACGTTGAAGACACGGTTGCCCAGCTTCAAACCGCGCAAGTGCTTTCATTACAAGATTATCTTCCCGGAGAGGACAGCGCGCAGGCGCGGCTTCTTGACGTGACGACTGACACGCGCAATCGATCCGCTGAGACGGAGTTAAGCGAACGCGAGCACCGTGATCGGATAGTTGAAGCGATTTTGGGGTTGCCTGAGCAACAACAAAAGGTGCTACACTTGTACTACTATGAGGAGCTCACGCTGAAGGAAATCGGCGCGGTGCTCGACGTGTCCGAGTCGCGGATTTGCCAGATTCACAGCGCGGCAATGAAACTATTGCGAAAGACCGTTCGCGGAGAATCCTGATGCCGCAACCGATCGACATCAATACGGAGTTGACACGGTCCACCGCCGTTCAGCGCATGCAGGAGCTTGCGGATCGGGCGTCATTGGCGGCGCAGCACCGGCACGCGCAAGATGCGGAACGCGAGCAGGTTGACGCGGAAACGCGCGTTCAACAGGCTCCGGAGAGCGAGCAACACGCGGCGATTTCCGGTTCAGGTTCGGGTTCGCAAAGGGGCAAGCAGCGGCGCGGCAGCCGGAAACAAGAAGACGCGGCATCGGAGCAAGCGGAACCGCAGAGTGCTGGTGCGCTGGCGATCATTCCGGACGAATCTGATCGGCATAACCTGGATGTGACCGTGTAGCGCATCCGATCGCGCAGAACATTCATGAGCACGTTAGAAGACATACTTTACGCACTTAGCATCCTCGCATCCTTTTCGGCGATGGTGCTGCTTGCGTATCTGCTTTGGCGGACGCGGATGAGCACAGGAATGGGCGCGCGGGACGACATTGCGAGCATGATGTTTCTCCTGCAAACCATGCGCGACCTTCTGGAGCAGCAGAAATCACTCGCGCGCGATTTCAACAAGGCAATGGATTCGCGCGTCGAGCAAATCCAGCAGAGTGTCGAGACCGCGCGGGCCGAGGCCAACGCCGCGCGGGACTCCATAGCGCAAGTGACCGCGGAGATTGAGCGAGTACGCGCGAACGTCGGAGGCATACATCAGGCGAACGCGCCGCGGCAACCGTCGAATGTAACAACCTTCACGCCCGTGCCCCTGACGCCGTCAGAGGTGCCGAGAGAGCATGAGCGTCCGGTACTGCGCGTGCTTGCGCTGCCAAGAGAGCCAGAGCCAACCGGCGATATCATTGATGCGTGGGTAGGATTGGACTTTGCGGGAGATGAGCCTGATCCCCTGGGGTTTGACGTTCCGGAAGTTGAGCCGGAAGTGCCCCACGATGGCGATGCCGCCAGAAACGCATTTCGCGCATTGCTCGATATGGCGCCCGAGCGCCCGGACAAAATACAGGGGTTGGCGTCGACGGCGGATCCTGAACGCGTGCCTCACGTTGGAAACGGAAACGGCAGGCCGGTGCCGCCGGTCCACGCGCGTGTCTATGACTACAACGATGCAGGAATGACCATACCTCAAATTGCGCAAGAACTGGGCATTGGCAAAGGCGAGGTCCGCTTGATACTCAGTCTGCGCAAGACGAAGGACGCGTGATTTTAGCTGCACGGGAGTAATCGATGGCGGGCTTTGGCGGGATAGGCAACATCAGCCCACTTACGGCCGCGATCCTCACGCAACCGTTGCAGGCCGTTGCATTGCGACCGGGTCAGGTGCTCAATGGGATTGTTCAATCCATCGAACCGCAAACGCTGCTCCGATTCGGAAATGTCGTCGTTCCGGTAGAGCGAATCGAAGGACTACTCGCGGGGCAGCCAGTGAGTGCGGAAGTCTTTCAGGGCAACGCTGGCCTTCAACTGCGCCTGACGCATGTTGGCACGGGCTTTTCCCAGGCTACGCCGAGCGCGCTCGCGAGCAGTGCGGCGCAGGATTTTTCCGCGCTGATTGTGAATGCCTTGAGAACACTCGGCAAACTGGAACTTGCTGACAGCGCGGTCCACCTGCTCTCGCCGCAGGTTGCGCGAAACGCGACGGCAGTGCGACTGGTCCTTTCACTTCTGCTTGATCGAGACAGCCATTCTGACGACGCTTCGCGCGTTGCACAGTTGGTTCAGCAAGCCGTGGACGAAGGAATCCTAACCCAAGACGAAGCCGAACCCACCCTTCGAGTACTGGGGCATCTTATTTCAGACAAGCCGGAGATGCTGCCGGCGATGCGCCACAGCGCCGCAGCTTCGCAGCAAACATTAGCGTCGCGACTGGCCGAGGCGGTTGCGCATGGCGGGGCCGATACGCTGATTGGTTCGCTGGAAGAGGACATCGCGGTTGTATTGCATCGGCTTCGGGACAACGAACGGTTTGGGGAGTTTTTGCGTCAGACCGGGCAGCATTCCGATTTTTCCCGAGCGGTCGAACGCGTGCTTGAACGGTTTACCGCGGCGCAATTGGTTAATGCGCGCAGCCTCGACTTGCCCTATGTATTTTTTGAGATTCCCATGCAGAGCGCGGGCCCGATTTGTCACGCGCACATTCATGTGATGGGCGATGGCGGGGGAAAGGGCCATAAGCTAGATGCCAAGAGTGCGACCGTGGTATTCGATCTTTCGACGACCGCGCTTGGAGAACTTTGGATAACGTTATCGACGAGCCGGGGAGCTTGTTCGTGTTGGATTCGCGCGCAGAGTATCGATACTGTCGCCGCGATTCATCGGCGGTCAGCCGATCTGACGAAGCAACTTGCCGGAGTCGGATTTTCCGGCGCGACCGTACACACGACCTTGTGGGACGGCGACCGTGTACAAGAACTTGCGACGATGATGCGCCGATTCGGCGGCATTAATCTTCAGGCGTGAGCACAGGATGAGTGACCTTAACGATCGAATGGCCCGTAAAGCGGTGGCGCTTCACTACGACGCGGATGGTGATGCTGCGCCGCGCGTCATAGCCAAGGGCGATCGCCTGCTCGCGGAACGCATTATCGAGATTGCGAAACAAAACGATATTCCGATACATGAAGATCCCGATCTTGTGGCGATTCTATCCGCGTTGGATGTGAATCGGGAGATTCCTCAATCGCTGTATCGTGCGGTCGCGGAAGTTCTCGCTTTCGTCTACTCCGTAAACCAGGACGTACGGGGGCGGTCGTTTTAACGGGCTGGTCTTTTCACAAACTCGCTGTAGTGCTTCGCCCAGCGCGGTTTGCATCGGTTGGCGGCATAGCGAATAGCGTTGACTTCTTTTTCCACGGTAAGGGCAGCGAATTCGAGCGAATATGAGCGGCGCTCGCCAGGTTTAATGGAATCGAGCAAGCCAGCGTCTTCGTCAACTTTGCGCCCTTCGACGCCGCAGTTGGAAGGTTCCAGACCCACGACATAATCCTGTTCTCCCATTTGTTTCCATTGGGCGAATCGAGGGAGTTCACGCGGGCTGTATGTCAGAGACACGCCGAAACCCTCACCACGCTTCCAGCCATCGTTGACGATTGCGCAGGTGGCAGTTCCATTTTTTTGAGGAGCGACGTCGTGGTAGTAGACCTTTTCGGCGTAGCGATGAATTGGGGGATCGCAAATCAACCAATTCTGTTTGCCTTCATCTGCAATTGCATCCCGCGGCGCGATTGATCGCGTGGGGAGTATGAGTTTCGAGCCGGCATCCACCACGGGCCAACCTATGTTGCAGTGATAAAGCAATTGAAATCCCGTCTCGCGAAACCCTTCGTTCGCTACGACGTCGTGGATACGAAACGATTTGGAGCCCAGTTTTGTGGAGATGGTCCTGGTGAGGGTGAGATTCTCGCCAAATACGACGGTTTCCCGCATTGTGCCCGTGACGCTGAGCACATAGTCGTTGCCTTGCCACTCTTGTACGACCTGAATGTTTCGCGCGGGAGCATTGCCGATCCTGCCATGTAAGCCATTGCCGTAGATCGCGCTGTCCGGAGTGGGAGCACCGACATTCATCAGGCCGCAGGTGGTGACGAGTCCCCCAAAGTAGCTGCGCAGCCATCGAAGCCACTCGGGTTCGAAAAAGTGAGGAGCGACATCGCCCGTGGTCGATCTCCATCCCATTGCTTTGCCGCAGAACGACGCAGAAGCAATGTCCATGCAGCGATCCAACAGCACGGTGAATTCGAGTCCGCTGCCGGTATGAAAAATGGCCGCGCGCACAGGGCGCTCGTTTCCATCATCAAGTGTGACCGTGCGAATGCCGGCGATCTGGTCCATATTGCCAACTCTGCGGCGGAGATCATTCTTGCGATACTTTTGTCCGTACAGCTCAATCATCCGAATTGCTCCCGATTGGATTGCGGTGGCGCAATCCTAACCCGCATTTCTCAGCGCATCAAAGTTCCATGTTTCACCTTGAAGAGCGTCAAGCGGTGAGAAATGCTCACGAGAAAACCCAGAGGCCCACTGGGGAGGATTCTTCACCCGCGCACCGTGTAATCAGAAGTTATTTCCTGAGACTTCATAAATCGCTGTGTTTCCTTCGGTTAATGGCTCTATTGCATGTGTGCGTTAAGAATCCGGGCTAAAGGGACAGCGCGCTGAAAATCGAGTTCGCGAGAATCTACAGTGCAAGCTCAAACGTGAAAAGGACTTATCTGGGCGGACCCGAGGAAGTGGATTGCTTACAGTGGGAGTGCACTCTGAAGTTGACAATAAGCACTGGCTCCATTGTATTCATACCTATGTGATGTATTGCGTTTTTCGTAGTATATCCAGTATGATTAGGGCCAAGGTGTGGACGCCATAAGTAGTTATGACTGATCTCGACGGGCGAACAGGCTGCAATTGATCGCAGGATCGGTCTTGACAAATCTGGCGTTAGAATCGGTGTGACAGCGGGGGAGGCTGTCTGCTGATCCCAATTGGGCGGGAGGTATTGCTCGTGGGATTCGTGCGATCGGCTTGTCTTTTTATCGTTTTCATTTTGGTTGCCGTGGCGAGTGCGAGCGCGCTTCCGGACGGTTTTCAGGTGAAACCGTTGTGGACGAACATTAATCAACCCACGGCAGTTTGCTTCGCGCCGGATGGTCGCGTGTTTATGGCCGAGAAACTTGGCTATATCCGCACGTTCGACAGCATCAACGATCCGAGTTCCGTAACCGTTGCCGATCTCAGCAATCGTGTGTGGAGTTTTCACGATCACGGACTGCTCGGGCTGGAAGTCGATCCCCAGTTTCCTTCGCGACCTTACCTCTACGTCTTGTATTCGCTGCGTGGTGCTCCAGGGGGTAGGTTGTCTCGACTGACGATCAACACGTCCACCTTTCAAATGACAGGTCAGGAAACCGTTCTGATTCAAGATTGGGCGCAAGTCTATCCAAGTCATTCCATTGGCGATCTCAATTTTGGTCCTGAAGGCGCGCTTTACTTAACAGCAGGCGATGGCGCGAGCTTCAATTTTGTCGAGTGGGGGCAAGATGAGCCATTCAATCCAGATGGAAGCCCTCTCGGCGGAATCGACATACCGGATCCCGTAAACGAAGGTGGTGCGCTGCGGAGTCAGGATATTCGGAGCACTGGTGACCCGCTAGGGCTAAGCGGCACGTTGGTGCGCGTGAACCCGGACACAGGGGCTGCATGGCCGGGCAATCCACTCGCGGGCGGCAGTACGAGTGATGATCGCATACTCGCGTATGGGCTGCGTAATCCTTTTCGGTTTGCAATAAATAACGCGACCGGTCACGTTTGGATATGTGATGTTGGTTGGAACACATGGGAAGAGTTGAATCGCGTTCCATTCCCATTTACAAGTCCAGTTCCGAACTTCGGCTGGCCCGCATATGAAGGCGTTGGGCGGCAGCCCGGCTATGACGGTGCAAACCTTCCCCTGTTGGAATCGCTTTATGCTGAAGGCACCGCAACCCCGCCATTTTATACTTATCAGCACGTTGGAGGTGCTGCGATAACCGGCGCGGAATTCTATATGGGAGGGGACTATCCTCCGCAGTACGACGGCGCGTTGTTTCTCGGGGATCATGCGCGGGGCGACTTACGCGTCATGTTCCCGGACGCGAACGGGCACCCGAATCCGAATTCGATACTGACCTTTATTCCGAACGGCCTCTCCGTCGTGGATATTCAGGTTGGTCCGGGCGGGGACATTTTCTTCATCGATATTGATACGGGCGAGATTCGTCAGATCGAATACACCCAGGGCAATAATCCGCCCACCGCCGTAATCCAGGCGAGCGTCTACAGCGGCAACGCGCCGTTGCTCGTGAACTTCAGCGGGGCGCAGTCGAGCGACCCCGATGCTGGCGATTCCCTGACTTATTCGTGGGACCTGAACGGCGACGGAACATTTGGAGATTCGACCGCGATCGCTCCGTCATATACGTACACTCAGTCAGGAACGTTTTCGGCAAAACTTCGCGTGACAGATGAAAGCGGTGTATCGGACACCGCGACAGCAAATATCAGCGTGGACAATCGTCCGCCGGTGCCGGAGATTTTGACACCCTCTGTATCGTTGAATTGGCGAACAAACGACATCATTCAATACTCCGGGCGAGCAATCGATCCCGAGACGGGCGAGATGCCCGCGTCGCAATTGTCCTGGGAAGTTATTCTTCATCACTGCGCTGACATTGCGTTTACGGATTGCCATAATCACCGCACGCACGAAGCAGTCGGTGTGGATGCTGGAGCATTCATCGCCATCGATCATGAGTATCCGTGCTACCTGGAGATCCGGTTGACGGCAACGGAGCCGGGCGCGAACGGGGCGAGCGCAACGACATCGCTGGAGCTTTTTCCTGATCTGACTACTGTGACGTTGTTGACGAACCCTCCAGGCCTTGAAGTTGGCATGTTCTCCGTTACGGGACCTGCACCGCTTGTGAAAGAGGGAATCGTCAGCGGCGTCACGGCGGTTTCGGCTACTTCGCCACAGACCTTGAATGGCCAGACTTACGTGT
>CALEZK010000358.1 GCA_937928585.1 uncultured bacterium
CTGCACGGCAGCTACGTGAACACGACCGACAAAGTGCGCAGGCTCGTGCGCTGCGGCTATCGCGATCCGTTGAACGTCCAGATTTCCGGACAGAGCATCGGGCGCCCGAACATCATGGTGAAAGGGCGCCGCCTGCGCACCACCGAAACCGCCGCCCTCACCAACGAAGCCGTCCGTTAGGCCGGATTTCTCCCCAGTGAACCTCTGGGCTTTCTTGTGCGCTTTTTTCACCGCTTAATGATCATCAAGCTGAAGCATGAAAGCCTGAGCCGGTGAGAAACCGGGGCTAGCCAATCGCAATCCGCAATATTCCGGCAAACGGAATAGCGGCAGGCGAAACAAGCGACCGAATCAAGAACCCCCCCTGCCCCCTCCGGGATACTGTACTGTAGCCCATGCTTGTTTATATGGCACAGACTTGCTAAGCTCCACAGGGGTCTGGAAAACCCCAATAGTTCTTGGGCATGGGGATCTGTCGTCCAGCTTACATAAGGCGCACCTTGCGCCTTCACGGACTGGGGATAGATCTAGTCAAGAAGGAGCTGCTGGCCAGTTTCGCTTTTTCAGGCGAAACGTTCTCGGTTGGTAACTACTAACTACGAAATGCTATTTAGTTCGTTAGTGTTCTTGTTCTATTTTCTTCCATTGTTTCTGGCGGCTTACTTTCTCATTCGCCCCGGATTTCGGAACGCACTGCTCTTGTTCGCGAGCGCGATCTTCTATGTTTGGGGCGAGTCCTGGTTCGTGCTCGTCATGGTTGCAAGCATACTGCTTGATTATGTCTGTGCGCTTTGGATGGTTGGGGGGGTGTCGCGGCGCATCCCTGAGAACGGCCTGAAATTGTCGCGACATGGCAGCAGAAACATGAGTCAGAAGGCTGCCTTGCTGACATCGCTATGCGGAAATCTCGGGATACTCCTTTTCTTCAAGTACTTTAATTTCCTCGTCGATTCCTACAACGACATCGTTGGAGCGATTGGGATGCCGTCGATCGGTTGGGAAACGGACCTCGTCGTCTCCCTTCCGATAGGAATCAGTTTCTTCACGTTTCAGTCAATGAGTTACACAATTGACGTCTATCGGGGAGAAGTCGCTGCTACCCGAAGCCTGTTGAATTTTTCCACGTTTGTTTCGATGTTCCCCCAACTGGTAGCAGGACCGGTGGTCCGATACTGTGACATTGAGAAGCATCTCGCGAATCGCGGCGTCAGTCTTGCGCGATTTGCATACGGGACCCGCAGGTTTTGCACTGGCCTGGCGAAAAAAGTCCTGATTGCGAACACCGTTGCCGTTCCCGCTGACGCCATTTTCTCGATGCCAGCCGAAGACCTCACCTTGGGACTTTCCTGGCTCGGTATCGCCTGTTATACATTGCAAATCTATTTTGATTTCTCCGGCTATTCCGATATGGCAATAGGACTCGGACAAATGACGGGGTTCCGCTTTCATGAGAACTTCAAGCATCCCTACGTTTCCAAGTCAATTCGCGAATTCTGGCGGCGTTGGCACATTTCGATGTCTACCTGGTTTCGCGACTACCTGTATATTCCATTGGGTGGAAACAAAAGGCATGCGCTGGTCAATCTGATCATCGTTTTCTTTCTATGTGGGCTATGGCACGGCGCAAACTATACATTCATCGTCTGGGGCCTTTTTCATGGCGCATTCCTGGTCCTGGAACGAACGAGGGTTGGCGAGATTATCAATCGCGCTTGGTCGCCAGTTCGGCATGTATACGTAATTCTGGTAGTGATGGTTGGATGGGTGTTCTTTCGCGCAGATTCACTTTCAGCGGCGATGGAAATGCTCTATGCAATGGCCGGATATGGAACAGGATCCGGTGTGAATCGATACGTCGGCGAGTTTATAGGAACCAAGCTTGTCGTGGCGATGCTTGCTGGTTGCTTCTTCTCTCTTCCTGTCTTCGGGTATGTAGAGAAGTTCCACAAACGTTTAACACAGCAAGAGTCTATAGGATCTCGCATAGCCGCTCGAAGCGCGTTTGTGGCATATGACATCTCCCTGGTCGTTTTCCTGGTGATTTCAATTATGCAATTGGCATCTGGCACTCATAATCCATTCATTTACTTCAGGTTTTGATGGCGATCTAGCATGAACAACTTGCCCAAAATTGCAGTTAGCCCGATGAACTATCTGGTTTTGTCTTTATTCCTATTTATTCTTGCCGTTCCGCTTATCGGATATTTCTTCCAACTAGAACTGTCGCCTCCGATAGACGAGAAACGCGAGTTGAATATCCGACCGGAGTGGGGATGGAGTCTAGAAAAACTCGATACTTGGCCCGGTCAATTTGAGTCATATTTTAACGACCACTTCGGCTTTCGCAATTCGTTGATTCGCGCAAATAGCCAGATCAACACGAGGGTGCTTGGCGTGTCTCCGGACCCGGAGATCGCGATTGGCAAAGGCTTTTGGCTTTACTTCAAACCGGGACAAACGGCATTCGATATTCGACGTGTCGCGCCATTCCCGGAGTCTGAGCTTGACGCCTGGAAGCAGGTAATACAGAGCAGGGCTAAATGGCTTGCAGAGCGCAACATACTCTTTGTCATCGCGATCATTCCAGACAAACACACCATCTATCCGGAGTACCTTCCGACACAATTGGCAGCATCCGGAGATAGGTCGCGGCTCGACGAACTAAAAGCGGCCGTGCAGTCGACTGAATCGCTGTTGTTTATTGACTTGCGTCCATCTTTGACAGAATCGAAAGATGCCGCGCAGAACTACTTCAAGTATGACACCCATTGGAATGCATTTGGCGCTTTAACGGCCATCGAAACAATTACGACCGCATTAAAGACAAGGTTCCCGGCGATTCCCGTTCCAAATCGCGCAAACTTCGACTTACAAATGGGCACGAAAACCGGCGACCTAGCTGTTCGACTCGCGCTGGACACCTCCATTTCGGAGGAGATGCCAATCCTTGCGTATAAGACTGCGCCGCAAGCAAGAGAATCTTATGATGGTCTTCATCCCATCGACTATTTTTCGAGAAGTTACTTTGCGACGGAAGTTCCAGGGGGGACCCTTCCAAGGGCTGTCGTTATGCGCGACTCCTTCTTTACTGAGGCGGTCCCCTTCTGGAGCGAATGCTTTTCGCGTAGCGTCTATGTTTGGAGCGACGTATTCGACCCTAATTTGATTGAGCAAGAGTCTCCTGATGTTCTTGTTTGGGCTGTGTGCGAACGCAAACTCATGGATCCAGCTCCAGTTGATTATCTCTTAGATTCCCGGTTTGCAGAGCTTGATAACCTTGTGATGAATGGGAACTTTGAGGTGGGGCAGAATGGGGAAGCATATTGGTTGCTGCCACCGCCAGATTCAGGCATCACGATTTCTAAAGGGGCAGAAGCGGAGAGTCGTGAGGGTAAAGGAAGTCTACGTGTTTCCGCGCAACAGAATTCTAATGTTGGTATCCGACAAGAAATTCTGACAAACATTACTCCAGGTGGTCGCTATGTGCTTCGCGGCCAAGTGCGCGCTGAAGCAACCACGGGAACGACACGAATTGAAGTTCATGACTTGCGCGGGTTTCAGGTTTTTATGGCAGCAACGCAGGGTGTAGTTGGCCAGGAGGGTTGGTGGAAACAGGACGTGACGTTCCAGTTACCCGCGGATTGCACAGGCGTACAAGTTTTGCTTCGACATATTCCAGCCGAGAATCCACCGGATGGAGCGATTACCCTTTGGTTCGACGACGTTCAGCTCCGTGAGATTCCCGCGGTATCGCAGAATTGATCGGTCAACGAGCGTGCAACCGCCATCGTTGATCGTTCATTCACCAAACTGACATTCTCTTGTTTGGTGGGGTGCATCTGGGCCGGAGGGTAACGCGGGAGGAGTCTCGGTATGAACCAGAATGTCCGGTTTATTGGGTTGCTGCTGGTGGTGGTGGCCGTTTTGGGTGGCATGTGGTACGTCATCCGGGGTGGCAAGCCATCGGCGCCTGCGGACAGCGGCGCGCCAGTGGCCCAGAAAGCGGAGGCGAATGATCGCCGCACTGGCGCTGATGCACCGGACATTTCCACTTCTCGCAAACCCAGCAATTTCGCGACGACTTCCGGCACAAATTCCCGCCCGCGCGACACGCGGAAATCTGCAAAGACGGGAAACAGCGCCGTGCGCGGACAGGTGCTGTTGGAAGAGAACCAACTTCCTGTGGCGGGCGCGGAGATTCTGCTTTTCTGGCGCGACGTGAATTCTACATCCATTGCCTATGACAAGGACGCCCAATGGACCGCCACCTCCGATGACAAGGGCTTTTTCCGGGTCGATAAACTGCCCAGCGGCAGTTTTACAGTAATCGCGCATCACGAAAACTTGGCAGCAGTAAGCGGAGCCAGCCTCAATCCGCGCGAGCCAGAAGACACTGTCGTCGAATTGCACCTGAGGCCGGTAAGCGCGATTTCCGGGCGCGTGGTGAATGAACTGCAAGAGCCGATAGCCGGTGCGCTTGTACTCCTTGGCGAGGGGAAACTCGACGGGCAGGAACTGTATGGAGGCAACGCCCAGACGGAGTCGGACGCCGACGGGCAGTTCACGCTGAACTATGTTCCCAAGGGCGTTTGGACGCTTTCCTCCAAAGCAGAGGGGTACGCAGTCGGCGAGAAAATCGATGTTCCGCATGACGGTACCGGCGTGCAGCTCGTTTTGAAAAAAGGCGGAAAAGTCTCGGGGGTGGTGATGTCTGCCGACTCCTCTTCTCCGCAGGGCAATGTTAAATTGACGCTATATGGCAGTGGGCGTTTGAACAATTTCGAAGCGCTCTCCGATTCCGAAGGCAAGTTTGCCTTCGCCGATCTCGCCGACGGGTCATACAACCTTCAAGTCCAACGGCAACCCTACACCCTGATCGGCCAACCGCCGATCATTTCGATCGCCGACGCCAACACGGTAGACGACGTCAAGATTACGGTTGCGCTGGGCGGCTCCATTACTGGTGTCGCAACAGATGCTGAAACGGGCGCGCCAATCGTGGGAATGGCATTTCGCGCGCGGTCGCCGCAAGGCGGCAGCACCGGGGGGCAGGCAGAAACGGACGAAGACGGCGTCTATCGAATCGAAGGCTTGCAGACCGGGAATTACATAGTGCGGCGCATGTGGATGGCCGGGTATCGCCATGGAGAGTCGCGCGAGGACAAGTCGGCGAGCGTAACACTCGGCAAGGAAACTTCGGGCATCGACTTTGCCGTCCCGCCGGGCCTGTATTTGCGGGGCCGCGTGGTTGACAAGAACGGCGAGCCTTTGGCGCAAGTACAGGTCGAAAGTGTGGACGCCGAGAATCTCGAAGGCGAAACCATGGTGACGGACGAGAAGGGCCGGTTCGTTCATCGCGGCTTTTCGCCGGGCGCCAAGCTTACTGTCACCGCGTCGAAAATGGGTTACTCGGCTCCCCCGCTTACCAATGTTGTCATGGGCGATTCTGACAAGAATGACATCGAAATTGTGATGGATACGGGAGGCAGCATTGCGGGAATCGTTGTGGACAAGACGGGCAAACCGCTGGTCGACGCGAACATCGTCGCGATGCCGCAGGGCGACTCCCAGGGTATGCCTGCGCAGCAGGCTATGTCGCGCGCGGGTGGCGAGTTCAAAGTGCAAGGATTGGGGCCAGGCTCTTACAAGCTGCGTGCGACCCCGCCGCGCGTCTGGCGCGATGTGCCGGCGAGTGGCGAAACGATTCAGCTAAGTCAGGGCGAGCACCTTACCGGCGTGCGGCTGGTCTGCGATTTTGACCCCGGCACGAAACTGGCCGGCCGTGTAATCGACTCGAGCGGAAAGCCCATCCGTGATGCGAACGTCAATGTGCACATGCGCAGCGGAAACAGCAACGGCTATTCGCAAACAGATGCGGAAGGCAAGTTCGAAATCATCGGCCTGCAAGCGGGCCCGCATTACTACAACGTATATCACCCGGAATACTCGCAATCGGGCCGTCAGGAGGAAGTAACGGTCCCGAATCCGAATTTCACCATCACGCTGCGCGGCAAAGGCACCGTTCAGGGTCGTGTTCTCGAAGCGCGCTCTGGTCAACCGGTGAAGAACTTTTCAATCACCGCGCTTGCCGGCGAAGTGGGCCGCATTGATCCCGCCGGGTTCTACGGAACGGGTCAGGCCTTTGTGGATGAGGAAGGCCGATTCGAGATTCGCGCGAACGACGGCGCCGCTTCGCTGTATGTCATGGCGCAAGGGTACGCGCCGAAGTTACACAAGCTTTCGGACATTCGCGAAGGACAGACGACGCAGGGCGTCGAAGTTCGGCTGGATGCCGGCGGCACGATAGATGGAATCGTGACAGACAAGCAGGGACAACCTGTCGCGGGGGCGTCCGTTTACCTCGGTCACGTGCCGAGCCAACAGTGGGAGCGCCAACAGCGCGGCCCGGATGCGACTTCCGACGCGGATGGCACGTTCTTGATTGAATCCCTTGGCGCGGAAGAGACGCGCATTTTCGCGGTGAAAGAAGGCTTTGCCGCCGCGAGCGCAACCGTATCGCCCCCGTCGGGCGGCACTTCTACGATTAAACTCGTGCTCGGCTCGGGCGGATCCATCGAGGGCAC
The DNA here is from genome assembly GCA_937928585.1 of uncultured bacterium. Lineage (GTDB taxonomy): Bacteria > Hydrogenedentota > Hydrogenedentia > Hydrogenedentales > SLHB01 > JABWCD01. Next base: position 6,585 of record CALEZK010000358.1, read on the forward strand.
GATTAACGTCGGTGGACGACCCGCGACGAGCGGATACGGTGTCAGTCTGAACATGATGAATGAAGAAGGCAGTGGCCGCGGTTACTCAGCACAGGCCGATCTCGATGGCAACGGCAAATTCATTTTCAGTGGCCTTCCGGAAGGCAAAGCCCATCTCACTGTCTATGGCAACCAACCAACCAGCACCCGCCGAAATATTTCGAAGACCGTGACTATAGTCGCCGACCAAGTTACGACCGTTGAATTCGATATATCCGAAGGCAACGCCGGTATTGAGGGAATCATTGCGCGAGAAGGCCAACCGGTGCCCAACGCCAGTGTGAACCTGATGATTCGGACAGATGAAGAGAACACGGAACAGGCGCACGTACAGGCGGACACCAGTGGTGCATACAAATTCGAAGGGTTGCCTGCCGGCAATGCTACGTTAATCGTCCATGTTTTCGAGCAAGGTCAGCCAAACCAGCAGCGCTCCTTCCAGGTGGTGTTGCAGGATCGGGAAATGACGCGACACGACGTGGAACTCTCCGGTGGTTCAAAACTTGTTGGCAGGATCTCGGGGATTCCGGACGGTTGGTTTGCGAGTGTCGTCATATTCCGCGGAAACATCGACGTCTCCGGCGACATGCAGGAAGTCTACTTGGAAAACCAGTCGCTGATGGCTGGATCCGCGGTCGCTTCCCCGGAAGGCGCGTTTCAGATTGACGGTGTGGAAACTGGGTCGTACACGGTGCTTGCGGTTGCAGGCGATCCGCAGTCGGGTGGCCAAACCTACAAGCGCGGGTCGCAGATGGTAGCGGTGGAAGCTGATGGCGAGGTAAACATCGATATCAAAGTAGAGTAAACGCTTTTAATCTGTGGAACGCGCGCGCCAGCTCGATTAGGATGACGCAGCTCGTGTTGTTGAAGCTGTCACGGGATACGGGAGTTTGAGTCTTGGAGATTGTTGGAGCGTTAATCATGTTGAAGGCCTGGTTTGGCGCGGCGGAGGCCACGACACCGCCGGGTGTGCAAACGATGCTCGTGTGGCCGGATGGCGCGCCGGGCGCGCAAGGCTCCGAGGCTTTGGACACGCCGACGCTGTACCTCTACCCCGCTCCCGCGGAAACTAACACGGGCGTAAGCATTGTAGTATGTCCCGGGGGCGGATACGCGGGCCTTGCCATGGGGTATGAAGGCCATGAAGTTGCGCAATGGCTAAACACAAACGGCGTCAACGCGTATGTGCTTCAATATCGACTCGGCCCGCGCTACCGGTATCCCGCGCCGCAGCAGGATGCGCAACGCGCGATCCGCATCGTGCGCGCGAACGCGGAGGCATGGAACCTTGACCCTGCGAAAATCGGCATCCTCGGATTCTCCGCGGGTGGTCATCTTTCCGCGATGACCGGCGTGCATTTCGTGGATGGAAAACCGGACGCGGAAGATCCGATCGAGCGCGTATCGACGCGGCCCGATTTTCTCGTGCTCGTGTATCCGGTGATTACGATGGAAGGGCCTGCATCGCACGCCGGATGTGTCAAGAACCTGCTTGGCGAAGCGCCTGAGCCTTCGCTCATTAAGGAATGCTCGACGCAACTGCACGTCAACGCAAACACACCCCCGGCATTCATACTGCACACAACACAGGATCAAGCGGTCCCCGTGGCGAATGCCATTCTATTTTATGAAGCCTGCGTGAAAGCGGGCGTGCCTGTTGAGATGCATGTCTTTGAGCAGGGAAAGCACGGTGTTGGAATGGGCGGTAGCCGCGCGCCCGGCAACTCGGTCAGTGAATGGCCGGGGCTTTGCCTGAAGTGGTTGCAGGTGCGAGAGATTCTGCCGCGATCGGACTAAGGACGCCACGGCTTTACTGCGTTACCGGTTGACCCCGTGGTGAACCGCACTCTACCATCCTCCCATCATGGGTGATCGTCTGCTCCGCCTTGCGGAGATACACAAGAGTTTTGGCGGTGCGCCTGCATTGCGCGGCGCGACGCTCGATATTCGATCCGGCGAAATTCACGGCCTTGTGGGCGAAAACGGAGCGGGCAAAAGCACCCTGATTAACATCGCAACCGGCGTGCTACGGCCCGACGCCGGGACGCTCATGCTTGATGGGCAGCCTTTGTCACTTACAAACCCTCGCCATGCTACCGCAGCCGGCATTTCGGTCGTCCACCAGGAAGCTGAACTCTTCCCGCAATTGAGCGTGGCCGAGAACATCTTGCTGTCTCAGGGACTCGTTCGCGGACGGCTCGGCCAAATCGACTGGCCGGCAACCTATGAAAAAGCCGCAACCGCAATCGCGCGAATGGGTGAATCGTGTGATGTTCGCGCGCCCGCGGCAGACTTATCGGTCGCCCGCCGCATGATGTGCGAAATCGCCGCTGCTGTCTCGCGCGAAACGCGCGTGCTGTTTCTCGACGAGCCAACTGCGTCGTTGACTTCACAGGAAATCGATCACCTTTTCGCGCGTGTTCGGGAGCTTCGGGCCGCGGGTGTTGGAATTGTCTACGTGAGCCATCGGCTCGATGAAGTACTCGAACTTTGCGATCGCGTTACCGTGATGCGCGACGGGGCCACGATTGATACACGGCCAGCATCGGATTTCACGATTCCGGACCTTGTCTCGGCGATGATCGGCCGTGAATCGCTTAACTTGTTCTCGCGTGATCCCAAGCATGCGCCGGCTGATGCGCCGGTTCGCCTTCAACTGGAAAAACTCACCGACGCCAGCGGAGTGTTTCAGGATATCTCGCTGGAGGTTCGCGCAGGGGAAATTCTGGGCGTCTATGGTTTTGTGGGTGCCGGGCGCAGCGAACTTGCCCAGGCGCTGTTTGGACTTCGCAGCCTATCGTCTGGCAGCGTCAGCGTCGATGGATCGCCCGCCGCACCGCGCTCACCCCGTGAAGCGCTGCGAATGGGGATTGCCTATCTCCCGGAAGACCGATTGGTGCAAGGCATATTTCGCAACCATTCCGTGCGTTCGAATGCGAGCGTTGCGTTATTGCCGCGCATTTCGTCGTGGTCGTGGATTTCGTCCGCGAGAGAAACGAGGCTGGCAAATGACATCGTGCGGGATATGCGCGTGCGCGCGCGTTCAATTGAACAGCCTATTGGCACGCTCAGCGGCGGCAATCAGCAGAAGATCGTTTTCGGCCGTTGGCAGTCTACCAATCCCAAAGTGCTCATACTCGATGAGCCGACGCGCGGCGTCGATGTCGGGGCAAAAGCAGAGATTTACGGGCTCATAGACGGTCTCGCCGTCCGCGGCGCGGCAATACTCATGATCAGCTCCGAGCTTCCGGAGATCATGTCCATGAGCGATCGCGTGGTGACCTTGTCCGAAGGACGGGTGACCGGCGTCTTCAATCCAAAGATAGATTCGCACCATGTGATAGCGTCGGCGGCGGTGCCCAAGGCAACAGGTATCGCGAAGCCAACATCGCGAGCGAGTACGTGGCTTGGCAGCATCGCGCGCGCGCGCGAATCTGGCTTGATAGCCATAACGCTTCTGCTCTGCCTGCTAATGGCAGCGCTCAGGCCCGCCGAGTTCGCAAACCCGCGGAATCTGTTGGAAGTGCTTTCCAACGCCGCGCTGCCCGCCATGATGGCGCAGGGCGCGATGCTCGTCATTTGCGCGGGTGGGATCGACATTTCCATTGGCGCGATCATGGGGCTCGTTGCGGCATGCGCCGGCATGGCCGCGGTGAGTGGCGCGCCTCCTATCGTGTGCGTCACGCTTGCCGCGGCGCTGGGCTGCGCGTGTAGTTCGCTGAATGCGGGCATTGCCCTGCTCGCGCGTATTCATCCGATCATCGTTACACTTGCGGGAATCAGCATCTATCGTGGCGTGATGCAGCTCGTTACGGGCGGGAGAGAAGTTGTCAATCTGCCCGCGGCTTATCGCGCGCTGGGCGATGGCAACCTGCTCGGCGTTCCCAAGCTCTGTTGGTACGTCTTGGTGATCACGCTCGTTACGCATTTCCTCCTGCGGTATACCTTGGTTGGCCGTCACATTCTCGCAATCGGCAATAGCGAAACCGCTGCGCGCCTGATCGGGTTGTCCAAGGCACGCATAACCTGGTTTGCCTTTGCATATGCCGGCGTCATCATCGGCATCGTTGCCGTGCTCCACACCGCCTACTATGGCAAGGTGCAATCGAACACCGGCGACAGCATGGAACTCAAGGCAATCGCCGCGGCCGTCATCGGCGGCACGAATATTCTCGGTGGTCGTGGTTCCGCCCTCGGCACCTTGTTGGGTGCGTTTCTTGTGGCGTTGTTGTACAACGCGCTCACGCTCCTCGCCATCAGTGCGTACTGGCAGAATGCGTTCGTCGGCGCGCTGATCCTGGGCGCGGTGCTCGCGGATGCGCTTGTACAGCGCTCGCGCAGGCTGCACTGATGCGCAAACTGCTCCGAAGAGAAACCGCCCTGTTGCTGGTGCTGATTGGCCTGTTCGCCGTTTTCAGTTTTTCGGTGGACGGTTTTTTCAATTGGATCAACATTCTGGATCGCGCGCGGTACTGGGTGGTGCCTGGCATGATCGCGGTCGCGATGACTTTCATTATCGCCACGGCGGGAATCGACCTGTCGGTCGGCTCGATCCTGGCGCTGTCGGGCATCGCGCTGGGGTTACTTTTTCGCGATGGTCAATGGCCTATTGCGCTTGCGATTGGGGGTGCAATATTCACTGGCACGGCAGCGGGCGCATTCAATGGCTTTGCCATCGGGTTCCTGCGCATTCCTCCGCTCGTGGTTACGCTCGCGACTATGGCCTTGTTTCGGGGAATAGCGATGGGGCTTAGTCAAGGCAAACAATTTGGCGGGTATCCGGACGGCTTCGAATGGATCAGCCAGGGCGATCTCCTCACGCTGCGCGGACCTGCATCGGTTAGTATTCCAACGCCCATTCTTGCTTTGGTAATTGTCGTGCTCGCGGGTTCACTGCTGCTGCGACGCACCTGGATCGGCCGCTTTACAGAGTTGTTGGGAGAGAATCCGGTTGCCGCGCGATTCGCGGCCATCGATGTGCGTTGGCTTACCTTCGGCCTCTATACCGCATGCGGAGCGGTCTGCGGAGTGGCCGCGCTGTTTCACACCGCGCTATACGCTTCTGCAAAGGCGGACACCGCCATGGGCATGGAACTGGAGGCGATTGCCTGTGTCGTGGTGGGTGGCACCCGCATTAGCGGGGGCAAAGGCTCCGTGCTTGGGACGTTGCTCGGACTTCTCATCATCGGTATCCTACGCTACGGGCTGGAAATGGCGGGCGTGAAGTCGGTGTACGTCGTAATCCTTGTGGGCATACTGCTGGTGACGACCGCCGTTTTTAACGAATGGGCAGCAGCGAGGGAATCACAATGAATTTCGTTTCACGGATGAAAACAAAGCTCGAGTTTTCTAAGGTCAGCGTATTGGCCGTCCTGCTGCCCTTCATTGTGCTGGGCCTCGCATGTCAGCCAGCGCAACCGGCCGCCGAGACTTCCCCACCTGCGGAACAAGCCCCCTCAACCGCAACCCCGCCGGCAAGCCCGGCCAAGAAACTAACAATCGGCGTAATGCCAAAGCTTGTGGGCATTCCCTTCTTCAATGCCACTGAGAAAGGCGCGCTGGAAGCGGGCGCCGAACTCGGCGTGGAAGTCGTCTTCGACGGTCCGCAGAAAAATGACGTGCAGCTCCAGGCGCAGATGATTGAGACGTGGATCGCGAAAGGTTTCGATGCTATTGCGGTTGCGCCGAACGATCCCGATGCAATAGCGCCGGTATTGGAGAAAGCCCGCAAACGCGGAATTAAAGTCATCGCTTGGGACGCGGA
>CALEZK010000359.1 GCA_937928585.1 uncultured bacterium
GCTTCAATGGCATCCACGTTGCCGGTTTAACACTAACCCTGCAACATGATCCGTCGGATAATGCGCTGGCTCTCGACTGCGTCGAGCGTTTTCTGGGCCTTTCGAAGCTCGTTTGGATCAAGCTTCTCGAGTTTTTTCCAGAAGATGGACATGTTGCCAATGGCGATCTGGCAGGCCTGTGCGGGATCAAGACGTTGCGGGAGCATGTCGATGGTGCTCCATCCCTTGAACTTGGTGGTCTTGAGATAGAACAGGGCCTCGAGCAACTCCCACATGTGGACGGATCCGGGCAGCATCATGTCGTCCCACAGGCGATAGTTATCGCTGAAGTACACCGTGAACAACTTGTTTGCACGCGTGAGGAACGCAATCGACTCCGCCGGGGTTTCGCCCGCCATGAGCGCGTGAGAGAAATTCATGGCAACGCCCACATTCTTCATCGCGATTTCCTGGCATAGCGACAAGGCTTTGCCGACGCTGGAGACCGTCGCGAATTTGCGGGGTTCGCGTGGTTTGTACGCTATCGCGACATTGATGTCCGGCGACGCGTACTTGGCGATGGTCTTAATTGAAGATATAACCGTGTTCCAGTGGGTGCTGTAATCGATGTGAAATGGGTAGTCGAAGCCATCGCTGTAAAGCTTCAGCGTGACTTCCGTTGCCGCGAGATGGCGGGCCATGTCGACGGCCTTGCGGCCTTCGTCAATGGCCGCGTTGCGGGTCTTGGGATGCTGATGCCCGAAGGCCCCCCACGCGAAACGCCGGTCCGCCGAGAGGTCGGCCACGACGCCAGAGCATAAGAGATTGTAGTCCTTGAGGATACGCTTCAGTTCCTTTACAGGGAATTCGGGCGTGATGTCCTTCTGGCTGACCTCTATCGCCTTGATGCCCTTTATCTTGGCGGCAAGGGAGATCTTCTCCTGCGGGCGCAGCGGGTCGCGAAACCCTTGCGGACAAAAACGATCCGGGGACGAGTTGAACACGTCCAAGGACGTTGACAATCTCAAAGCCATACAAATCTCCTAGATTAAACGCAATTCAGCGAGCGGTTCGACATCGTCGACCGAGAGGGACACCTCCGCTTCCGCCCAACCGATTCAGGGGTAAGTGCCCGGTTCGCCCGCATGTCGCAAGGTATTGTGCGTGCTGATGTTAGAAGTGATTCCAGATAAGCACGCTCGTGGCCAAAGTATACAGAACGGAAACTAGAAAGTCAATAGACGATTACCATACTGCGTCAGCAGTTTACCGAAAGCAGGGTCCCTTACCCCGCGGCAGAGCAAAAAAGAGGCGAGTGCGGGCAGTGGGGGAACCGCCATTCGACGCACTCGCCGGTGGTGGGAACCAGTCATCGCTGACTGTACCCGAAGGGGAAGCCTGGGGGAAGGACTCCCCTTCGTCGCCTAATTATAACATAAAAGCTCGAAAAGTCTATTCCTGCCGATTTGAAGCACAATTCGCATTTTGACATATTTCCCTGACTCAGTCAGAATCAAGGCTATGAAGACCAAGTGGTTACGTTGCACCGGCGCAGGCACACTGCGTTTCAGTTACGCTCTCCCCTGTTTCACCATCGTTCTTTTAGGACATACTTACGCACAAGAAACATCCAAACCGCAGGCCGCTGAAAGCCAGGTGAACGAGCAAATTGCGCCGGATGAACTCCCACCAGACGAGGCCCAGCAGCAATCCATCGCGGTACCGAGCGCTGATTTCCGCCCCTTGGGTCCGCCATCGATAACCGAGCTAGATCGATTATTCCCGGAAATTGGGCTTCAAGACCCGAATGTTGGAAATCAAGAAAAACTCTATACGTACGAGCCTGATTCGGCGACCGTTTTGCTCGAGCAGATGTTGTCCTCACCCGATCCGGCGACGCGCCTTCGCGGAATTGAAGGAATGGAAGCTTCCGGCGAGGATGCTGTGGTCGCTCCTTTGATAACGATGCTTGCGGACCCTGAACCTGCAGTGCAAATTGCCGCACGGCGCGCGCTCACCAATATTCCCCAGGAAACTCTTGCGCAGGCTGTAGTGGCTACCCTGGGGTGGGGTGAACCCACGCTGGCGGTGGCTTTGGACGAGGCGCTTCCCCAGCTTCGCGGCGAGTTGGAAGGCGAGCTTGTGCGCCGGCTCGAGGCGAAGGGCACGGCTAGGATCGAGCGGATGACAGTAGCATACGCCCTCGGACGCATTGGAAGCGTTCGGGCTGGGGCTTCCCTTGCGGCGTTGGTTTGGGGCGATGACCTTGTGCTCGCATATTATTGCGCGGACGCGCTCACCAAGATCGACGATCAGAGTTTATTGCGGGAATACACGCGGATGGCTACGCACCCGCAGGTTTATATGCGGACAGCGTCGTACCGCGGCCTGGCGCGGATCGGCGGAGACGAAGCGCGCGCCGCGATGACGGAGGCTGCGGCGGGACGCACGGAACCTGACACTTCGGCGAGAAAGCTGGCCATCCGTATGCTGGCTTACGTGGGTGATGATTCGACCGTGGAATTCTTGATAACACTGGTGCAGGCGAGAACCGGTCTTGTGGAGGCTGCGAGCGACGCACTTGCGACAATGACCGGACTGCCGCGCGGTCTCCAACGCGAGCGCTGGCTCGAGTGGTACAGTGAAATGTACTTGCCCGCAAAGCAGGCGCAAGCGAGCAGAGCGCCGGGTAATCGCCCCGATCAACCCAAAGCGCCTCCCCCCCTTATTGGTTTTCCGGAAGACGGATTTCCATTCACACCGTAATAGCGTATTCCGACTTCAAGTTCAGCGAGTAGATGCAAAATCCGAGCTGGCATCACACTTTATCGCAGCTTGATTCGAATCACGCGAACTTCGCCGGGTGGAATAGCAAGCATGATGTCTTTGGGTTCAAGCAGCTCTTCACCGTCCGGCGTGCAGAGCGCGGCGGTGATCACTTTCTCTTTTCCGGTGTAGCGAATTGCGCAGCGTTGCACGGCGCTTGCATCGATCACGGGCGGATCGTTGTATTGCTTGGTAATTCCTGAATTATTCACAAGCGCCACCATCCAACCCGATTCCGTGCGATTGAAGAGCGATTGGACTTCGCCCGAGATCTTGAATGGAACCACCTCATCCCGAATTGCGCTGACTAAATTGAAAAGAGCGCCCGATTCCCCATTTGTATCTTCCGAGTAGACCAAAACCATGCCGCGACCACACTTCGCCTTGCTGAATGTTTTGCCGTCGGTGATTGCGTTCGGGTTAAGAGCCTCGGCGAAGTCGGGGCGGTTCGCGTCCTCTTCGCTGAGTAGCAGTGTGCCGCCAGCGCAAACATATGAGCGAAGGCGCGGCGCGAGCGATGCTGTATTCTGGAGGTCCCCTGCCAGAATCAAGACTGGATAGGCGGCGAGCACCGAGTCCGAACAATTTGTTAGTAGCACGTCGACGATATCACCGAACGGAGATGCCACCATGTAACCAGTCTCATCTGCTTGCGGCATTACCTCAATGCTGCCGGGAAAAAACAGATCCCAAAGCGTGAGCACACGCTGATCTCCGGCGGAATACGGAAATACATTCCAGGCGAGTTTTTCTCCGAAGCCGGGATAGATTCCGTGGTGAAAGTCGATAAGCAAACCGATGGGGATGTATGGAATTCCGCGATCCGGGTGGCGTTGCGTGAATTGATAGAACCGCGCACCGGCTTCGCCGAGACGCGACAAAGGCAGCAGGCCGTCCTTATCCGGCTCCTGACTTCGGAAGAAATTCAGCCAACCGCCCTCTGCAATCACCACATTCGCGCCGGCCATGTACGCCACGTAATAGGACCGCTGATGCAGACTCAAGGAATGTCCTCTGTCGGGTCCCGAATACTGTCCCCAGTGCTTTCGGGGATCTTCGTCGTACATTGAGGGTCCATACCAAGACGAAAAGTCGATCAACCATGGCTTGACGTACTGGCGCGCAGCGCCGCGGGTGAACGCGATATGCGCCTGTATGCCGTTGATGTTTTCTCCGACCTCACTTCCGACGATATCGCATCCCCACTCTGCCGCGTAGTGTTGATAACAATGATGACCGTTGATTGATTTGAACAGCATTAATTGCTCGGGAGTGGCCTTTGCTCGCGCGTCAGCCGAGATCTTTTGATAGTAGGCACGCACAACGGCGGCAGCCTCAGAGCGGGTTTGCGGCGGCGTGGGATAGCCTCCGTAATGTATGTAGCCAGCACCATCCGCTTCGCCCGGCTTGATATGGTGAAACGAGTATTCCCATTCTGCAACGCCTGTTGAGTGGAGGCCGGTGTCGGCTATTCTCCGTTCGCGAATCGTTTGGTTGTGAAGTTCGCTCGTTTCCGCGCCACCCAGACTAAACCAAAAACGCTTTTTGTTGACCGCGAGCGGCCGAAATGGACCCTTATCGAGTTCCGCATGCGTGGGAATGCGAAACTTGAGGCCAAGTCGAGGGACCGGGGCATCAGCGGCCGCACTCCTGCACAATAAAATTGCGGTGATGACCCATAGGGCCAGGAAAGGTACCGATGGGTTGGCTGCACGGCGACGGCTAATTCGCCAGATACTTGTAACGCTTGTTTTCAACATCTCGTATTCTTTTTGAAGACTGTGTGTGGCGTTCGTTTAACACACGGTGTGCGTGCCGCGAGTTGAAGGCGCTGATAACGAATCGGGAAATGTCGTTATGTCATCAACCCTTATCGTATTTCCAGCCCTTGGCATTTGGCTCGCCCTTGTCGCCGCGGGCAGTACTAGAATGGAAATTCTATCTTTGCGGTCACACTACCGAATATATCCGGAAACCAATGCATCTTTACGGGCACGGTCGACGCAGACATTATCACAGATGGGGCACTCTCAATTGATCCTGATTAAAAAATAAGAGAGGCCGCCGCGACGCCCATGTACGTACTGCTTAATCGTACACCTGCTGTACAAGCCAGACGCGCCGCGAACGGCCTCTCTTACACTTCGATCGGTGGCAGTTCGAGAAGGTCCCGCCACTCAGATGACTACTTGATAAACAGCATCTCCTGATACGTCGGCAGCGGCCACAGATCATCGGCAACGATGCCTTCGAGTTCATCGACGACCGCGCGCAAGGATTGCATGCCTGGAATCACGGAGTCACGGCAGTAGTCACAGGCTTCGTGGGCATCTCCGGGGATGCCTGACTTCACTTCGGCCAGCGACTTGATGGCTGCTTGAAGCTCAGCGATTAGTTTCGTGATATAGGTCAGCGTGTCCGCATCTGCCGAGATGCCGAGGGCCTTGAGGCCTGCGAGACTCGACGCGAGCTCTCCCTGGTAACGGATGGCCGCCGGGAAGATCATTGTCTTCGCGACTTCGAGCATCAGGTTCGCTTCGACCTTGATCGTCTTGACGTACTGTTCGGCGTACACTTCGTAGCGGCTTTCGGTCTCGCGACGCGAGAGCACTTTGTACTTTTCGAACAGCTCGATGACGGCTTCCGTCTTGAGGACTGGCAGCGCGTCGGGAGTCGTTTTCATGTTCGGCAAGCCGCGCTTGGCCGCTTCATTGTGCCATGCCTCGGAGTAGCCATCGCCATTGAAGACAACGGCCTGACATTCCTTGTAGATGGACTTGATGAGCTCTTCTACGGCCTTCCCCAACTTCGCCGGGGTACTCGTGTCGGCCTTCTCGAGGACGTTCGCGCAGTACTCGAGCGATTCCGCCATGATGGTGTTCAATGCCACAAGCGGACCCGCGATCGACTGGCTGGAACCCACGGCGCGGAACTCGAAACGGTTGCCCGTGAACGCCATTGGGCTCGTGCGGTTACGGTCGCCTGAGTGACGCGGAATTGTCGGCAGTACATCGACACCGACGTGCAACACGTCCTTTTTCGACTTCACCGGCTTGCCGGTCGCGATTGATTCGATGATTTCGGACAGTTCTGCGCCGAGGAACACCGAAATGATCGCGGGTGGCGCTTCATTCGCACCGAGGCGGTGATCATTGGATGCGGTGGCCACAACCGAGCGAAGCAAGGGCGCCCAATGGAACGTGGCGCGAATCATCGCCATACAAAACACGAGGAACTGGGCGTTCTCGGACGGCGTGTCGCCGGGATCGAACAGGTTTCCGGCAACAGACGAGCCCATCGAGTAGTTCAGATGTTTACCGGAGCCATTGACGCCGACGAAGGGCTTTTCATGGAACAGGCAGATCATGCCGTACTTCTCTGCGACACGCTTGAGCGTGACCATGATGAGCTGCTGATGGTCCGTAGCGAGGTTCGCATACTCGAACACGGGCGCGAGCTCGTACTGGCTCGGGGCCACTTCGTTGTGGCGCGTCTTCACCGGAATGCCGAGTTTGAAGCATTCGCGTTCAACCTCGAACATATATGCGAGCACACGCTCAGGGATTGCGCCGAAGTAGTGATCTTCGAACTCCTGGCCCTTGGGCGGCGCCGCGCCGAACAGCGTCCGGCTCGCGTTAATGAGGTCAGGGCGCGCGTAATAAAAGTTCTTGTCGATTAAAAAGTATTCCTGCTCTGGACCGGCGGTGCAGGATACAAACGCGCCGTCCGTTCCGAACAGTTTCAGTACGCGCTGTGCTTGCGTATTCAGCGCCTGCATGGAACGCAAGACGGGGGTCTTTTTGTCCAGTGCTTCACCGGTCCAGGAAACGAACGCTGTGGGAATGCACAGCGTTGTGCCGTTCGGGTTTTCAAGGATATACGCCGGGCTCGTAACGTCCCAGATGGTATACCCGCGGGCTTCAAAGGTTTGACGGATTCCACCCGAGGGGAACGACGAACCGTCGGGCTCACCCTGGATAAGCGTCTTGCCTTCAAACTCGGCGATTGTGCCGCCTTGGCCGTCCGGATTGAAGAACGAGTCGTGCTTTTCGGCGGTTAGCCCCGTCAACGGATAGAAGACGTGCGCGTAGTGTGTCGCGCCCTTCTCGAGCGCCCAAGACTTCATTTCCGTTGCTACAGCGTCCGCCGTGCTTGCGTCGAGAATCGAGCCAGACTCGATTGTCGCCTTGAGCGATTTGTATACCGCTTTGGGAAGGCGGCGCTGCATGACCGAGAGGCTGAACACATTCTCGCCGAAGAGGGTGCTTGTGGGCACTTCGGCGTATGGGATCGAACTGCAGGTTGTTGCCTTGTTTACAATTTCCGTAATTGCTGCTCTACGTGCTGAATTTCCGCTCATGTCATTTCCATTATTCGTTTGGTTAGTAGCCCGGTTACCAACTGTCACATGGCCATGCCTTATCGGCACCTGACTTCACGCCACCATCGGCTACGCTACTAAGATTTCTGTCACCCATCGCAGAAGGCAGACCTGCCAACCGCGCACAACTCAAAACCGACGTTTACGTAACATCCCTCCTCTCTCGCTACACATACGAATGCTTGCCTTTGACCCTTTCGTAACGTGGCCGCACGCCGAACGCCGGCGTTCGCCTGCCGATCTGCAATCCCCCCTTACCGGGGATGAATGCCATAACCGGCCATATTTCAATGAATTACGTTGAACACCGCAGCGGGGATTTGCCACACACCCGCACCATACTAATCGTTCGGGCAAACCTCAGGCAATGCTCTTAAACCGGAGGTGTTCAACGCTGGGATAAGAGATGCAAATAGTGTGCCCATGGCCGCCAGGATCCCCGAGCCGACGTACTCCGGAGACGTGCAGACTCCTACACGGCGATCGGGCGTCCTCCTATTACGGACCGGATGAAGGCGCGATACGATCAGGGTATCGAACCCACTCGGCCAAAATTGGTCCCGCAGCGAGCAATTGACCTCAAAACTGGCTGGGCGTCGAAAAAAGGAGCTGGATTATGCTGTATTGGGCACTGGTCTTTTTCATCGTCGCGATCATCGCCGCGTTTCTGGGTTTTGGCGGAATCGCGACTGCCGCAACCGGCATTGCAAAGATTCTCTTTGTCATTTTTCTTGTCTTTTTCCTGGTTTCACTGGTCTTGGGAATGGGACGTCGTAGTCCAGTCTGACGACGCACTTTTGCGTTGTCCACGACCCCGCACGGGCGAAGTGCGCCAAAACGATTGCGGCGCACTTTGCCCTCCCCTTTTTCCTTCGATGACATTTGGCTTGCGCTCGTCGTCGACTTCGTGAAAGAGTGAAGAACCGGATGAAGCCAAGGAGACTTTGGACGATGACAAGCAAGCTTGCCGGATTCGCACTTTCGCGGGTCGTGGTTCTCACTCTTCTGTTCGCTACGCTTCACGCGACAGGAGAGGTTGCATTTGAAAAGACTTCAAAAGACATGAAAATACGGATCGATGGCAAACCAATGGCGACCTATGTTTGGTCGGACGAGAAAACGCTGCGCCCCTATTTTGCCAATGTGTTTGCGCCCAATGGAATGCAAGTGACGCGCATTCATCCTCCCGATCCGGTCGTCAATCGCGACAATTCAGACCATGAAACGATGCATCCGGGTATTTGGTTGGCGTTCGGTGAAATCAATGGAATGGACACCTGGCGAAACAAGGCTCGAGTGCGGCACATTCGATTTGTGGCTGAGCCAAGTTTCGACGGCGAGCAAGGTACATACACTGTCTTAAACGCATACGAACCGCTGGACGGTAGTAAATCGAACGCAATCTTGGAAACCTGCCGCTACGACATATTTGCGCTCGATATGGGTTGGTTTTTGTTATCTC
>CALEZK010000360.1 GCA_937928585.1 uncultured bacterium
CGCCAGCTCCGCGGGCTTCTCGCCGTGCAATGTCGCCTTGTACGGATACTCGACGACGTTCTCGTCGCCCAGCACCGTGCACAGGCCGTCGTACAACACATCCAGGCCATAGTGCGGGCGCGGGTGCGTGATGAACAACACACGCGGCAACTTCGCGGGCCGTTCCCAGACGGGAGGAATCAGCGCATCGTCCTTCACGATGTTGTCGGCGCGTTCGCCTACCATTGCCTCAATGCGTGGGTGCCGCGATGCAAGCAATACCGAACGCAGCAAGCGCTGTCGCATCGACTCGTCGCCGACGCGCCGCCAGAACTCGCCTTGGCATAAATAAACTTCGTGTACGTGCGGCGCATGTGCAACGGCGTCGTAGAACGCGATCTGACTGCGGAAGAACCGCTCGAGACGTCCCTGTTCGCCCCCCGCGCGGTCCCACGCCAGCAGGCACACCTGTTTTTCCGCCGCCACATGCGCGCGCGTCGCGGGATCGTGCAACAACTCCTGCGGAATCTGCGAGAGCACGTCAAATGCCCAGCCCGCATGATTCGACTGCAACAGCTCCCGCGCATGCACCAGCGGGTTGTAATCGCCGTGCACGGCAAACGCCACATAGCCGGGTTCCGCATGCTGCGCGTCGCCCGCGCTCACTGCGCAATGCCGATACAAGGCGAGCCCCGCTATCGACAACCTTTCAGCCAACTCGTTCAAAGGCGGCGTGCCCGTGTTAGGCAGGCCAACAATCAGCAGGCATCCAACCTTGGAGAGGGTTCGGCTCCATGCGGCGTATTCGTCGTCGGTTGGCGGCGCATCGTGCACGCCCGTCATGACGATGCGACAGTCGAACATGGTTTCCGGATCGACTGCGCTGATCGCGTGCACGCGCGTGTGTGGCCGCGCGGAAAACGACCGCGCAAACTCCAGCGCATGCGGACCGGGGTAGAAGACATCTTTCGCGAAGGCCGGCACGATGCCGGCGAGTTGCTGCACGAATTCGACGGGTAGCGCAGGCATCAGGCAGCGTCGACGCTCGATGGCTTGCGCGCGTTGGCGTGTTTCGTTCGTTTGTTATTGCGCGGCTGCATGCTTCATAGTATGGGCGTTACCAGGTGCCGCAAGCAAGGAGCGAACGACCATGTCATCCGAAATGTTACTGCCGCTGGTCATGCGGTGGGCCCATATTTTTGCCGCGATCATCGCCGTCGGCGGCGCGATATTCATTCGGTTTGTGCTGCTGCCAAGCGCGCAACAGGTGCTGGACAACGACACCCACCTGAAACTCCGCACCGCAGTGACCAAGCGCTGGATGATGTTCGTGCACACGAGCATCCTGCTCTTTCTCATCAGCGGATTCTTCAACTACCTCACCATCACCCGTTTTGAGCACGACGATCAACCGCTGTACCACGCGCTCTTCGGGGTGAAGTTCCTCATTGCCCTGGTCGTATTCGCAATCGCCATCGCGATGACCTCGCTGAAATCGTGGTCGGAGAAAATGCGCGCGAACTCCCGCTTCTGGATGGGACTCCTCGTCGCGCTCGCGGTCATCATCGTGCTGATGTCCAGCTTTATGCGCGCGCTGCCGAAGACCACCCCGGCGGCCACCACCGCTACCACGGTGGAAACCAACTGATCGAGGGCGTACCCACGATCACTGTCGCGCACATCGCCGGCATCTGCTGGGCCGCCCCGAACTCGATCATCGGCCATTGCATCGGGCGTTTTGCTTCCGCGCGCGCAAAACTGCCCGGCGGCATCACCGAATATCACAACAACCGCATCCTCGACCGGCTCGGCATCGCCGCCATTGCCTTCGGCAACACCATCAACTGCGCTACAGGCGTCGACCCATCATCCCCTTGGCTCCGCTATGACAAGACCGGCAACGTTACCAGCCTCCGCGCCCACGAGTGTGCCCACGTCTCCCAGTACCGGCACTGGGGACCCTTCTTCCTGCCCGCATACCTCCTCTGCGAAGCCTGGGCGCGCCTGTTGGGAAACGGCATAAACACCTTCGAGACCGCCGCGGATGACGCGAGCACGAAAACCAGTCGCGTCGACTGATGCGTTGACTTTTCGCCTGAATCGATCTTGTGATCGATTTAATGTGGTGAGAAATGCGGTCTAACCGCAACTACGGGTAATACCCCAAGTAGGATAAGAACAGCGGAAGGAACTGAATCAGGACCAGAGGTTCGAAAATTACCGCGATTATCGTCTGCACCGGACTGAACAGCAGGCTACCAACGCCGGACAACACGGACAAGAACAATTGACCCCCCAGCATGATGTTCTCCTTTGTCTCCGCGTGTCTTGGCGAAAATCTTATCTTAAGCGAATGATATCTAGCGTTCGCGTGTAATCTTACCATCGCAAAATACTGGGCAACTACGCAACACTTCAAGAGAATGGCCGCACTCAACAAAGATGCTCAGTAATTACGTCCCCGGAAGGGCCAGCGTCCCCGCGAGCCGGGGAAGGGGAGACCTAGGCAGTATTTGCCGTGCAATGGCGCAACTCCAATCGGCATACGGCGTCCCGCCATTGCGCCATTGCGGAGGAGCAAGGAACAGTGCTGGAAATCGAGGGAAATACTCGCACGACGGATTCTACATAAATTGGTGGCAAGTCAATTGCTTTACCAGACCACTTTGCTTTCCCCAAACTTTTTCGCCGCCACCACTGTCCCCTATAGTGTCCTCAATTTGGCGACGCGCACTTAAAAAGCTCCGCTGAATTCACTCGCTTTTTCGAGTGCCTGGCACTTCACCAGTGAGCCAGACACGGTTGGTCGTGCCCGCATCTATGATGTCATCCGCGAGCTTACCCGTCGTACCGCTTTCGTCGTCAATAGGGCTGATGAAAAGGTTGCCCCTGGACGCCCCGGTCATCTCGATCGCAACACGCGAACCGCCCTCATTGTTCCGTTGATAGAATCGCGTATTGATAAATGTATAGCCCTCTGCGCGATTAAGGTAAACAGCCGGAACAATCAGACTGTCGCAGTCGATGCTTGCACCGATGAACGTGCACCCAGTCGTGTAAAAAGGATCCACCGGTCCATAGATCCATATCGGCGCAAATACGCTCTCGCTGCGCATGGCGTTCACCGTCAGCGAATGAGGGGCGGAGTGAAAGAAGTAACCGGCGACACTACAGAGTTCAGTATTCACATTGTCGAATGACCCGCCGGTGATCGTGCCGCCTCCTGCATACACCGCCGCGCCAATCCTCCCCTGCGGAAAATTTGTCTGTCGCCATCCCTCGGTATTCGTCGCCACTGGCCGTATCTTGTGCAACACGATCGAATGGAATCGACTGGCGTTCGGCGTGCCTCCAAGATACAGCCCGAAGTTGCAGTCTCTGATTTCCCCCGGTCCGAAGTCGCTGTGATATCCATTACTCACATAAAGGCCAATACAGAATCCCAAGATCTGAAAGTTCGACAGCAACGGAGAGGCCCACGCATTCTCTATCCGAATTCCCGTCCCACGAAAGTCATAGGGCTCGTGCCAGTTCGCCGGCGCTGAAGCGCCATCGTTGACCAGACGCAGGTTGCTGATACTCATCCCGCGTGGATTATCCGTCAACGTGCCCTTATCAACGCGAATAGTCTCTAGCGTTCGTGGTGCATCTGCCGGAAACCGGATCACAAAGGTTACCCCGCGCGTCGCGCCTTCGAGTATGGGTTGCTTCTCTTTAGACGCGCTGTTCGCGGAGAAGTGCAATGCCGGACGATAGCCGTCCTCCGCGTTTCCACGCAGGCTGATGCGATAATCGCCAGCAGGAACCAAGACCCGTGCGCCAGTCGCCTTTGCCGCCTCCCACGCCGACTGAATGGCCTCGGTGTCGTCTGTCACCCCATCTCCAACGGCGCTATAGGGAGGGGCTTTTACGTCTATGGATCCAAGCATCGCGGGGCTCGTATCAAGTCCGGCAGTTACCATAACCGCAAAGACATTCATCCAGAGCGCTGTCGTCATGTTTTAGTTTCCCTTTGTTCGAGCCGTGCCGGCTAAACGACCAACTTCCCAGGGGAGTACCTCCAGCTCTATCCCTCGGACCGCGCAATAAGTTTCCTGTTTGGGGGTGGGCGCATGAATACCTGTCATTACAGTTAACAGTTGGAGGAAGTCTTTACTCGGCGAACGGCTCGTACGGGAAGGAGGGTAGGGAAATGGGGATTCGATTACGATGACGATTACGAAGCACGTGATAGCACGAGGAGGGTATGGCGGACGTCGAAGCGATTGGAGTCGATCTAACTTGCCACTGCCCTAACCCGGCTAAACCACTTGGGGCTTGGACCAATTGAACTCGATTGCCGTCGCCAGTTTCAGGAACGAATTCAAGACGCAAGCGATTGCGCATAGGCTTGAAACCAAAAAGGCGTACGACTGAAACAAGACAAGTTCGCCGCCGAGGTCCCTTACGAGTGGTTCGGGCGGGACCACTGCGAGTAGGAACGTCACCCATCGTATCGTCACCGCGAATATCCAGTTGGCAGCAAAGTAAATGGACATGCCCGTCTCTTGCGGCGTGATACGTGCACTTAGGATGGCCTTGGCGCGTCCGTGAACAAGTACCAACAGATGATAAATCGCCAAAAGGGCAATCGCTACGATTCCAAGCATGCCGGAGTCGAGGGTGGCTGACTCAGTATTTACAAAAACGATCACCACGGAAATCGTAATCAGATTCAGCAATAACGCCAGTCTCGCAAACCAACCAATTTTCTTGTTGTATGCATAAAACCCTGTTGAAGACATTGACATCTATACCTCCAGTGCGTGCTTCAATCGCCTGTTGTTTGGTGAGCCACTTCTACCAGCGTCGAAATCCCTTACCGTTTGGCTTCATTTTCGATCTATTGAACTAGGCTGTCAATGGGATCACCACAGCTATACATCCCCACGGTAGGGCGAGCGTCCCCGCGAGCCGGGTGAGGGGAGAGCACCGGCCACGGGCTTTTATTGCTCAGACCAAAAGTACTTGCGAGTTCCCGCATTGTATTGAAGTTTGGGTCTCTTTTGTCGGAAAAATACCCATGAACTTTGGCTTTTGTTCGAGACTCTAATTCTTGTAGTTCAACTTGAGTTCCCCAATAGACATTTCTTTGACAAGTATTTGATCAGGTGAGATATTGCCACAATTAATTTCTAGCACAGAAGGCTCTGGCCAATCTAAACGCAACTCATGAAGTCCTCGAACTCGAAATATCAATGTGTCATTATCAGCATTCAATGAATCAGCATTCAAAGGTCTTGGCCGACTGGTTGGAATTGGTATATTGTCGAAATTGATTATTTCGCGCATGAGAATCTCCGTAACGTTGGCGCGGCCTTCATCCCAGCTCCGTTGTAGAATTAAAACCGCAAAGTCCTTGGCTGGGCTTAGGGCGAACGTCCTGGTTATTTCTACGGGCTTGATTATTGTATAAGTTATGGAATAGCCGTTCTCCGCCGCTTCTGGTAGTATAGCCACTGCGTTCTGGTTCACAATGGAAGAAACACATTTGATGGAAATCGCAGTTTCGCTTTGCCAGTCGATTTCTAATAAAGGTCTGTATTTTGTAATAAACAGATCTACGCGGTCACCAGAGAGAAGGTCGCTTCCCTCCTCTGTCACGGAGACTAATGTTTTGTAATTAGACAAAACGACCGGATTCTGCGACCATGCATGCGCAACGTGCTTGCCGTTTGGAGAACCGGACCTTCCTAACAATCTGTATGTCGTTCCTTGACGCGCGACATATTCTCTGAGCTCTTCGTCAGGTGATACGGCAGACATCGCAACCAAGGCAAGAACCAACACTCCCATGCCGTGCTCCTGAAATTGAAACCTCACCAGATTTAACACGTGGGGCAGTACAGGGACAGACCAGGTTTTGGCACAGTTTTGTACCGCGCCCGGCGGAGGAAACTCCTTCGATAGTAGGCCAACCCGCCGGATTATGCAATGGGTCGTCGCGCGTCACCCTTGGAAGTTGGACTAAGGCTGATGGGGGTACGATTACGACGACGAGCACGAGGAGTGGTGCCACTTTTAGCAGCGTCGAAATGAACTACAATTGAGCTTCGTGCTCGAGATTTTGCACTAGTTTGTCAGTGGGTTCACCAGAGCTGCAGACCTCCCCGGTAGGGCGAGCGTCCCCGCGAGCCGGGAGAGCGCCACCCCCGCTTACCCCAGACCGACATCACGGCATTCCAAACCTTTTTACCGCCTTTTGCGGCTCTTTGCGGCAAATCTATTAGTCATTATTTCCCAATATCTTACGACCTGTTCCGTCAGCCATATACCCCTCGTGTTGTAAATTTTTTAGCCCTCAGATTTTAACCCCCTTGCCTGGCCGTTTACGGGGCTGCCTCCTTCTCTCACAACAAACATCTTGACAACTGATTAAATATTCAGTATCGTGCACAGTCGTTGGTAAAGAGGGTAGGAGGCTGCGGCTATGCGAATGAGTGAGCTTCTCCGGTACGACATTCCCCCCGAGATTATTGCCCTTTGGCAGGAACAGGAAAGCGAATCCCTGCTGCCC
>CALEZK010000361.1 GCA_937928585.1 uncultured bacterium
GGTATGGTCCCGCGCTTTTCATCGAAGGGAAGCCCGGAGATTGGAATGCCGCGATATCCGACGCTGCGAAAGACAAGACCGCATGCGAGCGTTTCGAACTCACCGGTTCCGACGGCACGCACAGTGTGGGCTTGACCTTCGAGGCGATTGCGCTCGAGCGTCATCGATTGAACGCGGCCATCGCCGTTGAGCGCCACGGGGCTTTTCAAAAAGTGGAAAACAAACTTCCGCGCGCGGCCCGCCGAAGTCTTTTCGGAGAAGGCGCGGAGAATCGCGAGATTTTTCTGCGCATTCTGGTTTTCGCGATCATCGTGCTCTGCCTGGCTGGCGGGATCCAACGCGAGATCCTCGTGGCGCACAATCACATCGCAATCGGCGAGTTCGCTCAACTCACGCGCTTCGGGGGGTGTAAACTTCGCCTGAATGGGACCGCGACGGCCTATCAAGTGAATTTCCTTCACCTTGCTTTCGGCCAGGGCATCCAGCGCGTGCGCTGCGATGTCGGTGTCGCGCAGTTCATCCACGGTCTTGGCGAGAATACGGCTTACGTCCATTGCGACATTGCCCTGGCCGACAACGGCGACAACTTCCTGTGACAGATCGAACACGCGATCGCGGTAGTCTGGGTGTCCGTTGTACCAACCGACGAATTCCGTCGCGGTGTGACTTCCGGAAAGGTCTTCGCCGGGAATGCCGAGCCGGTTATCGCTTTCGGCGCCGCTGGCGATCAGGATTGCATCGTAGAACTGCTGCAATTCTTCGATTGTGATATCGCGGCCGATGGTGACGTTTCCGAAGAAGGCGCAGCGATCGTTAGCGGCGATCTTGTCGTAGACCTTCGTAACGCTCTTGATCTTCGGGTGGTCGGGTGCAACGCCGCCGCGCACAAGGCCAAAAGGCGTGGGCAGGCGATCGAAAATATCGACCTGCGTAACTGTTTCCGATTTTAGAAGTGCTTCCGCCGCATAGAAACCGCTCGGACCACTTCCCACAATCGCGACACGCAAAGGACGCTCCGCCGTGCCGATGCTACTCATGCGCTCTCCCACATTCCGGTCCCCAACACGCTGCGGGGAACCGCATCCCAAGTGCCCAAGTATCAGGAAGGAAAGCCAAAGATACGGGGCCACCGGGTACAAGTCAAGGGATTGCATGGTTTGCTGGCGCTGTGCAACTATTGGCCGCGACCGCGGCAAATCCCATACAAAAAGACGAGGAAGTAATTCGAGATGTCGACAGCAATCTTACGCGAGGCCGATTTGACGAACGCGACATGGTACGAGGGGTCGCGCTACAGCTACCCGATTCGCGGGGAGGACACGGCAGGCACGCTGGCATTTCTCGACGTATTGAAGCGCAAAGGCACCGAACCGCCACCCCACATTCATCACCGCGAACATGAAATGTTTGTGGTGATGGACGGCGACACCGCGTTTCATGCCGGGAGCGAGAGCACCGTTGGCAGGAAGGGGGCCTTTGCCTTTTTGCCGAGCGGGGTTCCGCATCGGTTCGCGTTGGAAAGCGATTGGGCCAAACTTGGCATTGCGCTGACGCCGAGCGGTTTCGAGAAATGCCTCTTGCCGTTCAGCAAGCCGGCTACGCACATGGGCGAGCCCCCATTGCCGGACGCGCCGCTGGACATCGCCGCGCTGATCGCCAGTTGCGCGGAGCATGAAATCGAATTCCTTCCGCCGGGGGCAGACCTGCGCACTGCGCCGTATACGCAACCGCAGGGGCTGCGGCCAATCGTTCGTCAAAGAAACGAGGGAGAATTGTTGAACGTACTCGGCATACCCGTGCATGTAAAAGTCTCGAAGGTTGAATCCGGCGGCGCGGTATCCGCATTCATGACGACGGATCTGCCGGGGTACGGGCCGCCCTTGCATATCCACCATAACGAAGACGAAACGTTCCTGGTCATGGAAGGCAATTACAAAGTCCGTGTGGGTGATACGATGCACGATGTCGGACCCGGACAGTTCACATTCTTTCCGAGGGGCGTGCCGCACGCGTATGTGAATGCGGGTGATGCGCCGGGAACCTTGCTGGTCGTCTGCACGCCCGGTGGTTTTGAAGAATATTTTCGCGCACTGGATGCGCTGGCACGAACCGGCGCACCGGCAGAGGCTGATGTGATTCGCGTATCAAAAGAGCACGGGCTTGATATCATCGGCCCACCGATTACCGTGTGACGTGCGCTTCGTTGCTCAAATCCGCCGCGCAGTGCGGCACCCGGACGAAATCCTCCCGGCTATTGTGTGCATGTTTACGCGTTTTCAGGTGA
Source organism: uncultured bacterium (assembly GCA_937928585.1). GTDB lineage: Bacteria > Hydrogenedentota > Hydrogenedentia > Hydrogenedentales > SLHB01 > JABWCD01. Next base: position 2,285 of record CALEZK010000361.1, read on the forward strand.
AGCGCGTCGTCCAGGATGGAAAAGTATTTCACGCGTATAAGGGCGCGCTTTATCCCGATACCATCACCCACGGCAATGCCGCCTCGCACGTTCTAGAGACGGCGAAGCAGTATTGTTGCGGCGCGGGCATCGATATCGGCGCGAACCAATGGCCTTTTCCAGGCGCAATCCCCATCGACGACAATTCCGGGGAGAATGCGTATGCGCTGGACCAGATCGCTGATGGCAGCCTTGATTATGTTTTCAGTTCACACTGCCTTGAACATCTTGCGCGTTGGCAGGACGCCCTTCGTCTCTGGATTGGCAAACTCAAGCCCGGCGGTATACTGTTCTTGTATCTGCCGCATGAATCGTGCGCGCTTTGGCGGCCCGGCGCGCCGTGGGTTGGCGGCGCGCACAAATGGTCGCCGACGTGGCAGGTCCTGGCACCGTTTCTCGAAAGCTGCGGAATGACGGTTGTCGATTACAATGCCGGCCGCGACGACTATTGGAGTTTTCACATCATTGCCCGACGCAGGCCGTAAACCGGCGCGCACGCGCGCATCGCGCAAGCAGGCGAAGTTAATCTCCGTCGTCATTCCCGCGTTTAACGAAGAACAGAATTTGCGGCACATTTACGAGCGCCTCGTAAAGGTGTTCGTTGAGCTTGATGAACGCCTGGAAGTCATATTTGTAGACGACGGCAGCAGCGACAACTCGCGCGCGCTGCTGACGCAGTTGCACGAAGAAGACCCGCGCGTGAAAGCAATTTTTCTCTCCAGAAACTTCGGGCAGTCGCCCGCGCTAAGCGCGGGCATAAAGGCCGCCACCGGCGACGCTGTCGTGGTGATGGACGCGGACGGACAAGACCCGCCCGAAGTTGTGCCTGCGATGATTGCCAAATGGAAACTCGGCTATGAAGTGATTGGTGGGCGACGCACGGATCGTCACGTTGATCCGTTGCTCAAGCGCGCCAGCGCGTTTGTGTGGTATCGGATCATGCGCCTGCTCGTGGGTTGGGATATGCCGGTCGATACCGGCGAGTTCCGATTGATCGACCGTCGGGTTGCCGATGTGTTCTGCGACTGCCCGCAATTGCACCGGCTGGTGCGCACGCTCACGTCATGGCCGGGATTCCGGCAGACAACAGTCGAGTATGCGCACGGAAAGCGCCATGCGGGAGTGACGAAATACACCCTGCGATCATGAGCATCACCGGGTTTTCTCTGGTGCCTTTGCGAATGGCGTTTGTCGTCGGCGCGCTTGTTATTTTTGGCGCGCTTGCCGCGGGCGGAATCATTCTGTGGAATGGATGGCGGGGGGGCGCGGTCGATCTGACTGCGCTCGCAATTGCGGGGTTGTGGCTTTTTGGCGGTGCGCAGTGCATTTTGCTGGGCATTGTCGGGGAGTATGTGGGCCGCACCTATATAGAAACGCAGCAGCGGCCGCTCTACGTGGTGCGCGATACGCTGGGTGTTGACGAACCGACGAAATAGTTCGGGCTGCGGCATACCCGCGAGATAGCCGCAGCCCAAACTGCGCGCACCAGGTTCACGAATAAATTCGCGATAGCGCTACGTTCAGACAGGCGCAGAATACACTTCACGCATTGGGTATATGTTAGTCGTTTTCTCCCACGCGGCGCGCGCGCGAGACCTTTGGGACAGTCGTTCTCACGGTTGGAAAGGTGAACTGCATTCGACCAAAAAAGTTTCGTCGAGAGTATCGGCGCGAATGCCCAGTCTTGTCAAGGCGAAGTCGTATCGGACGGGATCGTGCGGCGCGATCAAGCGAAACGCGGCGGTAATCTCGCGCGCGGTGCGTATGTCGGCGGCGCGGCGCTCGGTGATGCCCAGCTGCGTCGCGATGCGGTGGATATGCGTGTCCACCGGCATCAGCAGCAAACGCGGCGAAACAAGATTCCATCCACCAGGATCGACTGCATCCGCGCGCACCATCCATCGGAGGTACAAGTGCAAGCGCTTGCACGCGCTGCCCCGCAGGGGCTCAGGCACGAGATAGTTTTTCGTCCCCGCGCCATTCAATGTGACAACGAACATGCCGAGCGCATTGCATACGTCCACATCATCCGCATTTATGTAGTGGCCGAGACAGGCTCCAAGGCTGCCGTGTTTCTCCCGAATGCGCTTTGCTCCGATCAGCATTGCCGCTAATTCATGTCCCGTGACGTAACGATGGCGAAAGCCTTGAAATGATGACCGGATCGTTCGCGGGGATGCGGCAGCTAACCAGCGCGACGGCTGTGGCATTTGCGCGAGCACCAGTTCGATACTTCGAACAATCTGCTTCACATTGCCGAAAGCGAGGCTCGATGCAACAAGGCCTACGATTTCCCTATCGGACGGATCGGGATACTCGCGCAAGAATTGCAAGGGGTCCGGCGAGACATATTCCGGTCGGTTCCAGCGCAAATAGAGCCGTTCCAAATGCGGATGAAGTGCCTTCATTCGTGTCGCCAGCGAGCTCATATCCGGATCATATCCATTTTCGATACGCCGTTTCTCGCGCGGATGCCGGAAGATACACCCTTTTCGCGCGGACACGCACAACGATACAATGCGCTGGGCCTACACTTTGCTAAATGAAAGGACCTTTCAATGTCGAAGGAAACCGGCGGAGCCGTCGTCGTTACCGGCGCATCGACAGGCATTGGCGCAGCCTGCGCGCTTTACCTTGACCGCATAGGATTTCGGGTCTTCGCCGGGGTGCGAAAGGAAAGCGACGGCGAGGCGCTGCGAAGCAAGGCCTCGTCACGGCTGAGCACGCTTCTACTCGACGTCACCGATGGCGAGTCCATCGCGGCGGCACGCGACACTGTCGCCGAGGTTGTTGGAGACGATGGCCTGGCCGGTCTGGTAAATAACGCGGGCATCAGCGTAAATGCTCCGCTCGAATTCATTCCGCTGGACAAACTTCGGCTTCAACTCGAGGTGAATGTCGTTGGGCAGATTGCCGTGACGCAGGCGTTTCTCGAAATGCTGCGCGTGGCAAAAGGCCGGGTAGTCAACATCGGTTCGACCAGCGGACGACTTTCCATACCCATGGGCGGGCCCTATTGCGCGTCCAAGTTTGCCATGGAAGCATTGAGTGACTCGCTGCGCATGGAGCTTTTGCCCTGGGGAATCGAAGTCTCGCTGGTGCAGCCAGGGGCCATTGATACGCCAATCTGGGAGAAATCGCTGGCAGCCGGAGACGCGCTGCTCGAATCGCTTCCCGCGCGCATGATGGAACTCTATGAACCGCTCGTGGAGAAAATTAAGAAAGGAGCGAGCCAATCCGCCAAAGGCGCGGTCCCTGCCCAACATGTCGCCGACGCAGTAGCCCACGCGCTGACCGCGCACAAACCGAAGACCCGATACCTCGTCGGGAAAGATGCGCGCATTCAAATGCTGCTCACGTGGTTGCCAGACCGCTGGCGCGATTCGATAATTCTGAAAATGATCGACAAAGCAGTGTAAGCACGCGCTACGGACTCAATTCTGTTAGACATGCGCAACGCAGGTTGGGAATTTTGGATTGACAGAGGCGGCACGTTTACCGACGTGATTGTGCGGGAACCGGGCGGCGCGCTTCGCACAATCAAGGTTCTGAGCGAGAACCCTTCACAGTACGACGACGCGGCGGTGCACGTGATTCGTTCCGTGCTCCTGGAATCAAACACGATTCGGCCTGATGGCCGTATTCCGCCGGGAGTGGTGGAACAGGTCTTGATTGGTACCACCCTTGCGACGAATGCGCTGCTGGAACGCAGAGGCGCGCAAACCGGGCTGATCATCACGCGGGGTTTCCGCGATCTCCTCGAGATTGGATACCAGAACCGTCCGGACCTGTTTGCGCTCGAGATAGTTAAACCCAAATCGCTCGCGCATACGATTGCGGAAGTGAATGAGCGCGTTCTTGCGGACGGTAGCATTGATATGCCGCTTGATCCCGCGGATGCGCGCAAGGCAATTGAATCGATCCGAGAATCGGGAGCGGATTCGCTGGCGATTGTGTTGTTGCACAGCTACCTGAATCCGGAACATGAACTCGAGATTGAACGCATAGCCGGTGCGTTTGGGTTTCGGAATATCAGTTTGAGCCATCGCGTTGCCCGCGAGATCAAAGCGGTTCCCCGCGGATTCACTACGCTCGCCGATGCGTACCTCACGCCCGTGCTGCGCGACTACGTAACCAGACTTCGCAAGGAGCTCGGCCCGGATGTGCCGCTACGCTTCATGCAATCCGCCGGCGGTCTCGTGGATGCCGATAGTTTCTCGGGAAAAGACGCAATTCTCAGCGGCCCGGCCGGTGGCGTATCGGCGCTGCGCAACTTGCAGGAACGAACACCGTTCAAAAAACTCATTGGCTTTGACATGGGCGGTACATCGACGGACGTATCGCGCGTGGATGATGGGGCCGCGCTTGTATACGAGAAAGAAGTGGCTGGTGTGCGCGTGCGCGCGCCGATGTTTCGCATCGAAACCGTGGCCGCGGGAGGCGGAAGCATATGCGCGTTCGATGGACATCGCCTGGTGGTCGGTCCGCAAAGCGCGGGCGCTATCCCGGGCCCGGCGTGCTATCGCAACGGCGGCCCGGCAACAATAACCGATTGTAACCTTGTGCTGGGCCGCATTAAGGCGGAGCATTTTCCGGCATGCTTCGGACCCAACGCCAACGAACCGCTCGACCCTTTTGCTGCGCACAGTGCCTTGGAGCGCATCACCGACGCCGCAAATCATTCGGCGCCCCGTAAAATGTCTGTAAAGGAAGTCGCCGAAGGGTTTGTGCGTATCGCAACCGAAAACATGGCCCGGCCCATAAAGGCCATCAGCGCACAAGAGGGAATCGATGTACGCGAGTATGCGCTGGTCTGCTTCGGAGGCGCGGGAGCGCAGCACGCGTGTGCAGTTGCCGACGCGCTTGGCATCACGAAAGTTCTTGTGCACGAGTACGCCAGCGTTTTCAGCGCGTATGGAATTGGACTTGCAAACATCGAACAGAACGAAGTGGAGGCAGTCCTCCTGCCTTTGGATGAAAACGCGCCGACTCGACTCTTGGAATGCATGGATAGACTGCGGGCGCAGAACTCCCGATCCTTGATGAGACAGGGAATCGCGCCGGAGAGAATCGACCACGAAACAAGCATCGAACTTCGTTATGCGGGGACGGACGCGACGCTGACAATATCCTACAGCGCAACCGGGCTGCGCGACGCGTTCGAGCGGATGCATGAACGCACCCATGGCTACACGATGCCCGAACGCGGTGTCGAAATTCTGAATGTGCGTGTTCGGTCAAGCGGCTCTCGTCATGCCGATGCCGCCTCGTGGACGCGAACCGGTGAATCTGTGCGCGGCGGGATGTTGAACGAGCCACTTTCAGGACCAGCGTTGATTACAAGGCCCGACACGACCATCGTCATAGACCCAGGCTGGCGGGCAGAATCGATCCCAGTAAATCACGCGCATGTGGTGCGCTTGGTGCGCGAGGAGCAGCGTCCGTCGCTTACCTCGCTTGCAACGACGTGTGATCCCGTTTTGTTGGAGATCTTCAATAACCAGTTCATGAGCATTGCGGACGACATGGGCATCGCCCTCGAACGCACTGCGCATTCCGTGAACATCAAAGAGCGTCTGGATTTTTCCTGCGCCATTTTTGACTCTCTGGGGAGGCTTGTTGCGAACGCGCACCACATTCCCGTGCATCTGGGCGCCATGGGTGAATCGGTTGCCGCAATCCTCGCGGCGCACGGTGAATCGATGCGACCCGGCGACGTATATGCAACCAATGATCCGTATCGCGGCGGGTCTCATCTTCCCGATATTACGGTCGTTTCACCGATTTTTGATGATGCGGGCAATCGAATCTTCTGTGTGGCAAGTCGGGGCCATCACGCGGACATCGGCGGGATCGCGCCGGGATCCATGCCGCCCTTTTCAAAGACCCTCGAAGAAGAAGGGGTGGTGATACGCAATCAATTGATCGTGCGCGAGGGGAAATTCCGAGAGGCGGAAATTACCGGGCTGTTGCGTAGCGGAGCACACCCGGCGCGAAATGTACCGGAGCGGTTGTCCGATCTGCGGGCGCAGATCGCCGCGAACACCAAGGGCGCACAGCTACTCCATGAACTTTGCGCAAAGTATTCCGTGTCCGTCGTGCATGCTTATATGGAACACGTGCGCGCCAACGCCGCGGACTGTATGCGTGACGCAATCGCAGTGCTACCGGATGGCGAGCACTACTTCGAGGATACCCTCGATTGCGGCGCGCGCATCTGTTGCACGATTGCAATCGATCGCGATCAAGCACGAATCGATTTTAGTGGAACGGATCCCCAGCTCGATTCCAATCTAAATGCACCACCAGCGGTCACTACGGCCGCCGTGCTTTATGTATTCCGCACGTTGATTGCAAAGTCCATTCCGCTGAACAGCGGCTGCCTCGAACCCATACAGATTCACATCCCCGACGGATGCCTGCTGAAGCCAAAGTATCCGGCCGCGGTCGTGGGCGGCAATGTCGAGACTTCGCAACGCGTGTGCGACGTACTCTACGGCGCATTGGGTAAACTGGCCGCCGGACAGGGCACAATGAACAATTTCCTTTTTGGCACGGAGCACTTCGGGTATTACGAAACGATCTGCGGCGGCGCAGGCCCAGGAAGCGGCTTTCACGGCGCAAGCGCGGTGCATACTCACATGACAAACACCCGCATCACCGACCCCGAGGTACTGGAGCATCGGTATCCAGTGATCGTGCGTGAATTTTCCATCCGTGCCGGCTCCGGCGGGAGTGGACGATGGCATGGAGGCGATGGCGTGCGACGGTCCATCGAGTTCCGCGAACCCATGCATGTGTCGCTGCTGACTGAACGGCGCGAAACGCGGCCCTTCGGTCTCGCAGGCGGAGCGCCAGGCGCACCCGGTCGCAATTTGCTTACACGACACGGCCAGACCGAAACGCTCCCGGGCCATGCAGCGTTCGACGTGCACCCGGGAGACATCGTCACCATCGAAACGCCAGGGGGCGGGGGATATGGCGCATGGTGATTCGATTACGGGCGCGATTACCATTACGATTACGGAATCGGTGAACGCTTTGGGGGGTCCTTTAGATGCAGGCAGTGATCATGGCGGCGGGGCAGAGCATGCGGACGTATCCGTTGACGCTGACGCGTCCGAAGCCGCTGTTGAAAATTGCGAACAAGCCGATACTCGAACATCAGCTTGATACATTGCGCGGGTTGGTGGACGAAGTGGTGCTGATCGTCTGGTATCGCAAGGATATGATCGAGTCCCATTTCGGCGCGGCATACAATGGCCTGGCAATCAAATACGTCTATCAAACGGAGCAGCTCGGCACGGGCCATGCCATTTTGCAATGTAAGGACGTCATTCAGGGACCATTTCTCGCGATGAACGGCGATGACCTCTACGATGGCGCGGACCTGAAGCGGCTATTGGAAGTGGAGCAGGGCGCACTCGCCAAACATGTTGACGACCCGCGCCTATATGGCATTTTCGATGTGGATGCGACGGGCTGCGCCACGCGGATTGTCGAGAAGCCCGTGGATGTGTTCTCCCACCTTGCGAACGTGGGTGTCTACAAGTTTCAACCGGACATTTTCGACATACTGGCCAACACACCGAAATCCGAGCGCGGCGAGATCGAGATAACTTCGGCGGTGCAGACGCTCGCCGAGCGCGGCGCGTTTCGCGTCATTGAAATGGACGGATACTGGCTACCTATCGGGTATCCGTGGCACTTGCTGGCGGCGAATGAGTACTGGCTTGAAAATTTTCTTGAGCACCGGGTCGAGGGCGAGGTAAGCCCTCATGCCCACCTTAATGGGCGGGTGTATATCGCAACAGGCGCGGTGGTGCGCAGTGGCGCGGTGATCGATGGTCCGGTGTACATTGGCCCGGGCGCAACGGTGGGTCCGAACTGTTTCATCCGCCCATGCACAACGATAGGGAATAAGTGCAAAATTGGGCACGCGGTTGAGATTAAGAATTCCATTTTGTTTGATTATGCCGCGGTGCCGCACCTGAGTTATGTCGGCGATAGCGTCATAGGCGAACGCTCGAATCTCGGCGCCGGTACAATCACCGCGAATTTCCGCCACGACGGAAAAAACATTACTGCGATGGTCCGGGGTGCGCGCGTGGATTCGGGGCGCAGAAAATTTGGCGCAATCATTGGGGACGATGTGCACACGGGCATAAACACGGCGATTTACCCTGGCCGGATGCTCTGGCCCCATACCGTTACCTTTCCCGGCGAATCCATCCGAAAAGACGTAACGGAGGTTAGGCGGACGCCACAAACCTGACTGCTGGAGCGGGATTGCGAAATTTCGATTAAACTTTCATACTGGTCAGCGCGTCAAACGATGACAGATACACTGTAGAGCGGGAAATCCAATGGGAGTGGTGCATTCATGAAACATTTAGCAGTGGCGGCAATGGCAGTGGCATTCGCGCTCGGTTCGGCATTCGCCGAGACGGGCGAGGACGATGTCGTGGGAACCTGGTATACCGAGAACCAGGGTTCCAAAATTGAAATCGTGAAGGATGGCGATACCTACAGCGGGAAAATCGTCTGGCTGAAGGAACCCAATTACGAGTCCACGCACGCGGAGGCCGGCAAGCCCAAACGCGACAGCAACAATCCTGACGTGGCGAAGAAGAATGATCCGATCGTCGGCTTGAAGCTGTTGAATGGGTTCAAATGGGACGGCGCTGGCGCGTGGAGCGGTGGCACGATCTATAACCCTGAGGACGGCAAGACGTACAAGTGTGTGCTGAAGACACCGGTAAACAAGGACACGCTGGATGTGCGCGGTTATGTAGGCGTGCCGGCGTTCGGCAAGACCCAAACGTGGAAGCGTGCGCCGAAAGATGACGCGGAGAAAGCGGAAAGCGCGCCTGCCGTAAGCGACGAACAAAAGGCCGAATAAGACTCAATTCACGACACATGGGCGCATCACTTTTGTGATGCGCCCATGTGCTTTGATCACTTCTCGATCACAAACTGATCTTTCAGCTCGCCTTGCAGGTCGTGTGAAAGATATTCGAGGCGATTGCCATTGATATGAATCGTCTGGCTGTGTCCCGGCGCGGATACGACGTAGTAGGTGCCTTCGCTGGCTGATTCCACTTCCTTGCCGTCACGAATGGGTTTCGTTCGATTGTACCGGTGAGTATGGCCGGTAAACATCACGTCCAGGCGATATTTGTCGAAGAGTCCGCCCCAGATTTCGCGTTGAAGATCGTAGTCGTTCTGGTATCGGGCGGAACTTGTGTAGACGGGGAAGTGGTAAAACGCGAACTTCCACTTGGCGTCCGTTGTGGACAATTCTTTCTCCATCCACTTGCCGAGCGTCTCTATGGAAATGCCGATTGGCAACGACAGGAACAATGCGTTTGCGTATCGCACGGAATACGCGCGTTCGGTTGGAATACCATCAACTTGAATGTCCGGCAGGGCGAACTGTTTCAGGTAGGTTCCAGGGCCCAGGCCATCCTGATCGTCGTGATTGCCGATTGCGGGAAGCGTGGGGAAACGCGCCAGCGGCTCACCCATGTGGAAGAAAAACTTGTCCCAATCATCTCTGCGCAGGCCAAAGTCCACGAGATCGCCGGAGATCAACACGAATGACGGCTGAGGGTTCCGGCCATAGGCCGCCGCCAACGCTTTTCCAGCGATGTCTTTGTTGTGGGTGTCGGTCAGGAATGCGAACGAGAAGGTATCTGCGTTTTCCGGGGCAGTTGTAAACTCGTGCGTATTGCTCCATACGTCGCGGCCAGGATCGCCCACTTGGTATTCGTACGTGGTCCCGGGTTTCAGTCCGTCCAGCACGGCGGTAAAACGGTGTGACGTGCGATCATTTGCCAACATTCGATCGTCAATCTTCTCCATCGAAGCATTCACGACGCGGCGCGCTTCCGAACCTTTTTCGTTGAATCGCGCAGCGCCTGTTGTTACCGACAAATTGGTGCGCCATAACACCGCCTGCGTTGTCTTCGGGTCACCGTTCCAGGTCAAGGTAATCTGATCCGGTTTGTCCGTCGCCGGATAGGGTGTTTCGCGGAAACCGCCCCCGGTGAGGTGTGTCTCGCGGGCGCGACCGCGGAAGGTGGTGAGCAAATGGTGCCCGCGCAGGGCCTCCGGCACTTCCGTGAGCACGAGTTCCGTCCAATCGATATACGTCATCGAGCCCGGTTCCATCTTCAGCACTGGCGGATGCGCGGGTGACAGGTTCTTAATCTCGACGGTATCTCCGGGATTCTTGGGACCGACTGCAGCGAAGTAAGAGAAGCGATGACCATCGAACCCGTTCATTCCGAGACCGACGGGGCCCGCTTCAAACTCCTTTTGCCACACTGCATAGTTGTTTTGCTCGTTCTTCACGACGAGATCGGTCTTCTTGAACCCTTTTTCTTCCAGCCAGAAGGGAACATGGGCCTGGTCCATATGGCGCATAACGGACACAACGACAGGCACGTTTACGTCGAAGGTCCAGTACGCAGTTGCCAGCGCATCGCGATCTTCGGGTGTAATGTACGGTTCGAGCTTCTTTTCGTCGAGCGCCTGCAGTTCTGCCAGGTCCATCTTCTCGTACAGGCGCGTGACGATGGCGTCCATCGCGGCGTCGAGCCGCTGGTCCGCATTGGCTGCTATAGCCAGAACAACAAGAACAATCGCTACACGCATTGGGAATCGATTTGCGGTCATGGGGAAACTCCGTGACATGATGTTTCTTTACGCTGCAAGCCAAGCGAGATACTATCACGTCGAACGCTGGTTCGGCTGCGAGAACGCTGTGTGGATATGTTTGCTCGCAGGATACTCGCCCTGCGAAGGCCCATTCGAATCGCCAAATTTAATTCGCACTCTCTAGGTTCGTAAGCTCGAATGGGCTCGACGTATTCGATTGTTTGATCGAATGCGATTACGATTATGGCCGGGTGCATCAATTGATATGCGGGGGGACTGTGGTGGCGGCGAGGAAGAAAAAACCTGTGAAGCGGCGTGAACCCGCCAAGCTTGAGGGCGTGGGCGACATCCTGGCCTCGCTTACAAAGAAGACGCCTCTGGGCAAGCGCCTCAAGGAGGCGCAGATTTGGCAACAGTGGCCCAGCCTGGCAGGCCCGCGGCTCTGCACGCACGGTCATCCGGTCACTGTGAAAGATCGCACGCTCCACATCGAGGCCTACAGCCCCGTATGGGTCAACAAGTTCGCCTATCACAAGTGGGACATCATCGGCCGGGTCAACCGCATGGCGGGGCAAGAGCTGATATCGGAGATTTACGTGACGTTGGAACAAGACAAAGTCGAGAGCGAGGAGGGAAAGAAGTAGGAAATTGAATGGCCCGATCGGGCGAATTCGGCTGCGTAGGTCAGCCTGATCCGACGTTTTTCCGGCACATGGAAAACCGTTTTTTTTCCTTCAAAACCCCTGAAAAAATAATCGCAAAAACCCCTCTTTCCGGTTGTGCTTAACCCACCGATTTTGCTATACTTCGGGCCTAAGTGGGAGTACTCCAGAATGTCCGTTGAAAACGGTTTCGGCGAGGGGTCTGCCTCTACCCAAGAAGTGCCCAATCAAGACAAGGTAACCCCAATGGCTGGAAAGAGTTACGACGCAGGTTCCATTCAGGTTCTCGAAGGCCTTGCGGCCGTCCGCAAGCGCCCCGCGATGTACATCGGTGACACCGGTGCGCGCGGGCTTCATCACCTCGTGTATGAAGCCGTAGATAACAGCATCGACGAGGCCCTCGCAGGCTACTGCACAAAGGTCCACGTCAAGATTCATATCGACAACAGCATCTCGGTGATTGATGATGGCCGCGGTATCCCCGTGGACAAGCATCCGAAGTTCAAGAACAAGACGGCGCTTGAAGTTGTGCTCACGGTGCTGCACGCCGGCGGCAAGTTCGACAACGATTCGTACAAGGTCTCCGGCGGTCTTCACGGCGTCGGTATATCCTGCGTGAACGCGTTGTCCGAATGGCTGGAAGTCGAGGTAAAGCGCGACGGCCAGATCCATTTCATGTCGTTCAAGCGCGGCGACGCGACCGGCCCGATTGAAGTGCGCGGCAAAGCCAAGACCACGGGCACAACGGTAACGTTCAAGCCTGATCCCGAGATCTTCGAGGAAACCGTTTATAACGCATCGACGCTGTTGAGTCGCCTGCGCGAACTCGCGTTCCTGAACAAGAACGTGAAGATCATTTTCGAAGATGAGCGCACCGACGCCGAGCCGATTGTGATGCAGTACAAGGGCGGCATCTCCGAGTTTGTCGAATACCTCAACGAAAACAAGGAAACGCTCAGCCGCAAGCCCGTCTATCTGGAAGCCGAGAAAGATCGCGTGCAGGTGGAAGTGGCGATGCAGTATACGTCGCTTTACAACGAAGTGATCCTCAGCTTCGCGAACAACATCAATACGCACGAAGGCGGCACGCACCTCAGCGGATACAAGACGGCGTTGACGAAGGCGATTAACGACTACGCCAAGCGCAACAATTTATTGAAGAAGGCGGAGACGCAGATCTCCGGCGACGACGTGCGCGAAGGGTTGACTGCGGTCATTTCCGTCCGTATTCCCAATCCGCAGTTCGAAGGCCAGACGAAGATGAAGCTCGGCAACAGCGAAGTGCAGGGCATTGTGAATTCGCTGGTGTACGAAGGGCTGCAAACGCATTTCGAAGAAAACCCCACGATGGCAAACCGCATCGTGAACAAGTCGCTCGAAGCGGACCGCGTGCGCGAGGCCGCGCGCCGCGCGAAAGACCTTGCCCGCCGCAAAGGCGCGCTGGATTCCTTTGCGCTGCCCGGCAAACTCGCCGATTGCTCCGAGAAAGACCCGGCGCTTTGCGAGATATACATCGTCGAGGGTGACAGCGCGGGCGGTTCCGCGAAGCAGGGGCGCGATCGCAAGTTCCAGGCGATTCTTCCCATTCGCGGAAAGATTCTGAACGTCGAGAAAGCGCGGCCCGACAAAATGCTCAACAATGAAGAAATACGCGCGATTATCACCGCGCTGGGCACGGGCATTGGTCATGATGACTTCAAAATCGAAAAACTCCGCTACCATAAAGTGATCATCATGACAGACGCGGACGTGGACGGCGCGCACATTCGCACGTTGCTCCTTACGTTCTTCTACCGTCAAATGCCCGATCTGATTAAGCGCGGGCATTTGTTCATTGCGCAACCGCCCCTGTTCCTCGTGAAGAAAGGCAAGAAGACGCGCTACCTCAGCACGGAAGATGACATGGAGAAATTCCTGTTCGAGGCCGTGTTGGATTCCACCATCGTGACCGCGGAAGACGGCGGCGATAAGCGCGCGAAGCTGCAGTTCAAGACTTTGCTGCGCGGTTTGCAGGCGGCGCAGGAACGCGAGCGGATGTTCCACCGGTTACAGCGCGTATTCGGCGCGCCCCGCGAATCGGTCATCAAAGCGTTGGCGTTGCCGCGCGAGAAGCGGCTCGATCCCGGCAAGATATCCGCCACGGAACAGCGCGAACTCTTTGGAGACCTCGAAGTCATCAATTCTCGCGCAGAACAATTGGAACTCGTCGAGGGCAATGGCGGGTTGCCAAAAGGGAAACGCAAAGAGGGTCAGGTAGACATCGCGTTTTTCCTGAGCCACGACTTTTCCGTGCTCACCAGCCACGACGAACCGATCGCAGCGTTGGGTCGCGCGCCATTTCGCCTAGAAAACAATGACGGAGAGACGCTGTTTGAAACCGATGACCTGCTTGTCCTGCGCACGCACCTGCACGAGCTTGGCCGCAAAGGCATCGAAATCAAGCGATTCAAAGGCCTCGGCGAAATGAATCCGGAAGAATTGCACGCGACCACGATGTCGATCGAGAAGCGCACCGTGTTGCGCGTCGACGCGGAAGACGAAATGGCGGCAGACAAGATGTTTGTCACGCTCATGGGCGATATGGTCGAACCGCGCCGCGAATTCATCGAGAAGCATGCGCTCGACGTGCGGAATCTGGACGTTTAGTAGTGCGGTATCGCCATTAATTAATTTGATTAATCAAAGGCAATCAACCGGTTTGCTTCATGATAATCAGAATCGACGATCTGAATGGGTCTGAGATAGCCGCGTTTCTCAATGAGCATCTCATGGAAATGAAATCTATATCGCCTCCCGAGAGCGTGCATGCGCTTGACCTGGAGGCATTGCGTCGGCCGGAGATAACGTTCTGGACGGTGTGGGACGAGAACACGCTGGTTGGGTCCGGAGCGCTAAAAGAGCTAAACGTTGAACATGGCGAGATCAAGTCAATGCGGACGGCCGCGGCATTTAAGAAAAAAGGCGTCGCGTCCATGCTCTTGACGCATATTCTCGCCGAGGCTCGGAATCGCGGGTATCGCAGGCTTAGTCTTGAAACGGGGTCAATGCCGTTTTTCGAACCGGCTAGAATGCTCTACTCAAAATTTGGTTTTTCGATATGCGCGCCGTTCTCGAATTATCGCGAAGACGCGAACAGTATATTCATGACTATTGAGCTTTGAGACCGCACATATTATTTGCGCGATCGATTTTGCGATTTGTAGAGACAAAGGATGCTGGTGAATGCTAGAGAAAACTAACGAGAAAATACTGCCGATCGCGATTGAGCAGGAAATGAAGACCTCGTTCATGGACTATTCCATGAGCGTTATCGTGAGCCGCGCGTTGCCGGACGTGCGCGATGGTCTGAAACCCGTGCACCGGCGCATTCTGTATGCAATGCACGAGTTGGGCCTGGTGCATAACCGGGCGTACCGCAAATCGGCGTCGATCGTCGGTGAAACGATGGGTAACTACCACCCCCACGGCGATCAGGCCATTTACGACACGCTTGTTCGCATGGCGCAGCCTTGGTCGATGCGGTATCCGCTGATTGACGGTCAGGGTAACTTCGGATCCGTGGACGGCGACAGCCCAGCGGCGATGCGATATACCGAATCGCGCATGGCCGGTATCACGGCGCAGATGCTCGCGGATATCGAGAAACAGACCGTCGACGTGACGGACAACTACGACTCGCGCCTCAAAGAACCCACGGTGCTGCCGTCAGCGATTCCGAATCTCTTGGTAAACGGCTCGTATGGTATCGCGGTCGGCATGGCCACGAGCTGCCCGCCGCACAACATCACTGAAGTTTGCGATGCGGTGATTCACTACATCGACAATCCCGAGTGCAACACGAACGATCTCATGCGATTCGTGGAAGGGCCGGACTTCCCAACGGGCGGCATCATCTACGGGCGCGAGGGCCTGCCCGAGGCGTATCACACCGGCCGCGGCAAGATTACCGTGCGCGCGAAGGTGGTGTTTGAGCACGACAAGGCTTCCGGCAAGGACCGCATCATCGTTACGGAAATCCCGTATCAGGTGAACAAATCCCGTCTGATCGAAACCATCGCCGGGCTCGTGCGCGAGAAAACGGTTGAAGGCATCACCGACCTGCGCGATGAATCCGACCGCGACGGCATGCGCATTCTTATCGAGGTGCGGAAGGGCGACGAACCGCAGGTCATTCTCAATCAGCTCTACAAGCACACCCAGATGCAGGAGACGTTCAGCATTCTTATGCTGGCGCTGGTAAACAACCAGCCGCGCGTCCTGTCGCTGTATGAAGTCATTCATTACTACGTAAAGCACCGCGCGGAGATTGTGAAGCGGCGCACCGAGTTCGATCTGCGCAAAACCGAAGAACGCGCCCACATCGTCGAAGGCTTGCTGAAGGCGATCGACCATATCGATGAAGTCATCAAAATTATCCGCGCGTCGGAGACACCGGAATCCGCGCGCGACGCGTTGATTGCGCGATTCGACTTCACGCACATCCAGGCGAACGAAATCCTGGCGATGCGCCTGCGCCGATTGACGGGCCTCGAACGCGAAGAGCTTGAGAAGGAATATGCGGAACTGCTGAAGTTGATCGAGATGTATAAGCGCATCCTCTCGAGCGAGCGCACGATTCTCGCCGAAGTTCGCAAGGAACTGCTGGCGGTGAAAGAAAAGTACGGCGATGCGCGCCGGACGCAGATCCTCGGTGAACGCACCGAATTCAGCGTCGAAGACCTGATCGCTGATGAAGAGATGGTCGTGACGGTATCCAACATGGGGTACATCAAGCGCGTTCCGGTGGCGGCTTACCGCAAACAAAAGCGCGGCGGCAAAGGCATCACCGGCATGGACACGAAGGAAGAAGATTTTGTTTCTGACCTTTTCGTGGCGTCCGCGCACCAATACATGCTGTTCTTCACCAACAAGGGCCGCGTCTACTGGCGCAAAGTCCACGAACTCCCGAAGGCAAGCCGCACTGCGCGCGGTCGCGCGATTGTAAATGTGCTTGACCTGTCCGGCGACGAGATTGTGACCGCGTGCCTTCCCGTGCGTAACCTCGAGGAAGAGAACAAATACATCTTCATGGTCACCGCGATGGGCACCGTCAAAAAGACGGAACTAAAAGCGTTTAGCAACCCGCGCGCGACCGGCATTATCGCGATCAACCTCGAGAAGAGCGATACGCTTATCGATGTACAGATCACCTCGGGCGAAGACAACATCCTCATCGCCACATACCTCGGCATGTCAATCCGCTTCCCCGAGAAAGACGTGCGGCCCATGGGTCGCACCGCGGGCGGCGTGATTGGCATCCGTCTGGAAGAAGGCGACCGCGTCATCGGCGTATCCACTGCCGGCGACGACAAGACGGTCCTCAGCGTTGTCGAGAACGGTTATGGTAAGCGCACGCAAGTGGGCGAGTATCGCCTGCAGCACCGCGGCGGTTCCGGCATCATCAACATCAAGACGACGGAGCGCAATGGAAACGTCGTCGCGATGATGACTGTGGATGACAGCGATGACATCGTCGTGGTCAGCACTGACGGCATCGTGATGCGTTGTTCGGTGAAGGATATCCGCACCATCGGCCGCAACACGCAAGGCGTGAAGGTAATGACACCCGGAACGGGCGCGAAGGTAAGCGCCGTTGCGCGCGCCATCCCGGAAGAGAAGGCCGACGAAGCCGCCGAGGCGGCCGCACCCGAAGGCGCGGTGACAACGGACGACGCCGGGGACGAAGAAGAATAGGTATCGCCCGTTGACGATTACGAATGGCAGGCAGGAAGTAACTTGGACAAGGTTGAGTTGGAATGACTGTGCAATACCGAATTGAACGCGACACCATGGGCGAGATGCAGGTCCCTTCGGACCGTTATTACGGCTGTCAGACTGCGCGGTCGCTCGTGCACTTCGCGATCGGTACCGAGAAAATGCCACGTGAGCTGATTCGCGCGCTGGGCATTCTGAAAAAGGCCGCCGCGCTCACGAATCTCGACTTGGGCCTACTCAAGCCCGAGCTGTGCACAATCATCTGCGCGGCAGCGGACGAAGTCATCGACGGGAAACTCGACGAACACTTTCCGCTGTCCGTATGGCAGACGGGCAGTGGCACGCAGACGAACATGAACGCGAACGAAGTGATCTCGAACCGCGCCATCGAAATGGCCGGCGGCGAGATGGGCAGCAAGAAGCCCGTGCATCCCAATGACCACGTGAACATGTCGCAATCGTCGAACGATACCTTTCCCACGGGCATGAGCATCGCCGCTTGCGAACAGATTCACCACCTGCTGTTGCCAGCGCTGCGCACGCTGCGCGACACGCTGGCGAAGAAAGCGAAATCGTTCGATGGCATCATCAAGATTGGCCGCACGCACCTTATGGACGCGACACCGCTCACCCTGGGGCAGGAATTCTCGGGCTACGTGCAGCAGCTTACCAACGGCATTGAACGCGTCGAATCCACGATGCCGCGCCTGTATGAACTCGCGCTCGGCGGCACCGCTGTCGGCACGGGCCTGAACACGAAGAAGGGGTATGACGTGAAGGTCGCCGCGAAGATCGCGGAACTCACGGGCCTGCCGTTCGTCACCGCGCCGAACAAGTTTGAATCACTCGCCGCGCACGACGCCCTGGTTATGACGCACGGGGCATTGAAGACCGTCGCGTGCAGCCTCATGAAAATCGCGAACGACGTGCGCTGGCTCGCCAGCGGTCCGCGCTGCGGCCTCGGCGAGATTACCATCCCTGAAAATGAACCGGGATCCTCGATCATGCCGGGGAAAGTAAACCCGACACAGAGCGAGGCGATCACCATGATCGCCGCACAGGTGATTGGTAACGACGTTGCGGTAAACGTCGGCGGAGCATCCGGCAATTTCGAGCTGAACGTGTTCAAGCCGGTGATCATCTACAACGTCCTGCAATCCATCCGCCTTATCGCGGATGGCGCGCACTCTTTCAACGAACATTGCGCCGAAGGCATCGAGCCGGATAAAGCGCGCGTGGACGAACTACTTCATAAATCGCTGATGCTCGTCACCGCGCTGAACAGCAAGATCGGCTACGATAACGCCGCCAAAATCGCCAAAACAGCGCACAAGAACGGCACCACGCTCAAGGAAGAAGCAATTAACCTCGGCCTGCTCACCGCAGCCGAGTTCGATGCAACGGTCGACCCGTCGAAGATGATAGGGCCGTCGTAAGACCTCCGACAGGAAGCCTAAATACGTTGGACAGAAGCCGACATCGCCGAAAACTTAGCCCGCCAAAATCGGGTTATCGGTTATGTCGAGAACGCGTGATCAAGTCCGATGAGCACGAATCAGCAACAGTATAAGCCTGCCGATTATGCCGGCTGCTTTGGCTGCGCGATTACCGTAGTCTTCCTGCTGAGTTCGATTGGAACTATGTCCGCCTTCCTCCACCGCATGTTTGAGTATAACCCAACCGTTAGTCCTGAGTTTGAAGCTGCGCTCAGTCTGATCTTCTTGGTTATCGGGCTCGGCATATGCATTGCCTCTTGTGTCCCCTTCTTGGTGCCCTCAGACAAGCTAAGATCTGAAAAGTATAAGAATGCAATAAGCGATACCTTTGAGTTCGCAATACTCGCGCAGTTTATTCCTCCGGTTATCTCCGTAATAAATGGGCTAACTACAGGTGACCCCATGACTTCGATCATTCTCGGTTTGGTATCAATCTTTGCCCTAGTTTTTCAGTCGTCGCGTTTGGATTCGTTGCGCAGCATCAAACCAGAGTAGATAAGATAACAGCCAGAACGTACATTTATCGGGTCCACGCGCGAACGATCGCAAGGACAGTGCACGATAATGGCGCCACGCTCAAGAAAGAAGCAATTAACCTAGGCCTGCTCACCGCAGCCGAGTTTGATGCAACGGTTGACCCGTCGAAGATGATTGGGCCATCGTAGAAAATGCGGAGCTTGGCTTAGAGTAGAAGTTTCTCCAAAAAACGGGCAGAGAATTTCGATGGACACGATCCAGTCTCCAGCCGAACCAGCGGATAGTGGGCCGATTTTGGGTTGTACCTTGTCAGTGCTAATACTGTTGCTGGTCGTAACGTTTACGATTCTCGGAACTTTCTCCGCGTTATTGAACGGAATGTTCGAATACCACCCCTTCATCAGTCCGGAGTTCGAAACCAATCTCGCCTTCGTTATCCTAGTCACAGGAGCAGGCGTCAGTATTTTGACCTGTACACTATTTTGGATGCACAACCGTAGAACGGTTTCCATTTACAATCGGCGGGCAACTAACGATGCGGTAGCTTTTGCCCTGTTTGGGCAGCTAATCCCCACGTTCCTATCTTTCGTAAATGGAATTCTTACTGTCGAATTCTTGAATTCTTGGCTGCTCGGCACTATTTCCCTCACGGGCATTCTTCTTGTGCTTTATATCAGTTCGGATCGCCCGCAATCAAAACAATGAGCGTCTACAAGCCACTGGACGACATTTAACGGAAGCAGCTCTACGGCTTAAGACAACAACGAATCCACGGAGACAGTATGTCCGAGAAAAGAACGCAAACTCCCCTGGCACGCGCGCAAATTGTGGCCATTGGCATACTGATGTCCATGATTTCGATGGCCGCGTTGGGTGTTGTCTTTGCAATTGGGTTAATCGATTCGAATGCAGCCATTGAAGACGTTGCTACATCAAAGATTGTCGCAAACGTACTGCTTGCGGTTGGGTTCATCGCCTTGGGTCTTTCTTACGGCTTGCGCACCAAACTTGCTAAAAAAGACCAATTCACAAGCGTGGTCATCGGCATGGCGGTGGGTGAGTTTCCCGCGGTACTCGCGCTGGCGAACGGTCTCCTTACAGAAAACTACGTCGCTTCACTTGTGCTGGGGGTAACCGCTATTGCTTCGGCGCTCCTGCACTTTCCTCGCGCTTCGGAGTTTCGGTAGCAGAACTTTCCACTACGATTTTGCCGTGAGACTTCCTGGCAAGGTGGCTTTCGGTGAAATCAATCGCAATCTGAACCTCATTTGTCGCTTTCACGGACAAGTCGCCCTCAGCAATGAGCCCCCCGTCCGGTTGCTGAACGACAACGCGATACACACCCGCCGGCACGTTTGGAATTCTGAAGCCACCATCTTCATCGGTTACGGTAAACAGATCATGCTCGAAAACGTAGATCCACCCGACCATCCACGGGTGAATATCGCAAAGTAGTTGGATTGGTCGACCTTCCCGCTCGCGCTTAATCGCGTGCTCGTACTTTCCTTCCGCAGGGGTCATCACATTGAACAGATTCTCCACGGTCGTAGTAACGCTCCGAACATTGTGATTCGCGGGTTCCTCATTCGAAATGGAAACCACTTGACCCGCGCGAACCGCCACAACCCGTGGCACAAACTCGCCGTCAACTTGAGAGATACGTGCAGGGAGCGGCAGCTCTGTGGACGAAGGCGCGCTAACAGCGGCTTGCAGGAACACGACGGCCTGTGGAAGGCCGCTGTTCCTTCTACTCACTTCGAAAAGCGGTCGGTGCCGGCCATCGTTGTCGGCAAACGTGCGGGTCGGGATTGTTCCTGTGAATCGAACTATGCCCGCCACCGCTGAAAATTCATCCGCCGCAAACGCGGAGCACGACGCGCATAGGAATCCAATTCCAACAAGATGTCTTACACGAAGCGGCTTAAACATGCGATTGTGACTTTCATGGTAAGTCGAATGAGTTTACCAAAGTTTCCCGGAAAGACCGTGTTCAATACCGCTCCGGATGGTCTGTGCGGTATCATTTCGGTAGGCGACATTGAGCATGCAACCAAGCGAGGAAGGCCATGTCCGATCTTGAACGTTTGAGTATATCCCTTGAAAAGCCGCTGCAGGCGCGGCTCGAAAAGCTGGTGAAGGACTCGCACTACACCAACCGTTCGGAATTCATCCGCGATCTGATTCGGAACAAGATCGTCGAGCGGGAATGGGAACGCGACGAGGAAGCGCTGGGCACCGTGACCCTGCTCTACGACCACCACACGCGCGGTCTGAGCGATCGGCTGACGCATCTGCAGCACGATCACCATAGCAACATCCTCGCCACCACCCACGTGCATCTCACCCACGAACTCTGCGCGGAGATGATCATGATCAAAGGGAAGGCAAAACTCATCCGCGCCATGGCGGACGCAATGTCCGGCGAAAAAGGCGTGCTCCACGCCGCGCTATCGCTCAGTTCGATCGGAAAGAAATTTTCGTAAGCCTGTGTTGACTGCGGTAGCTTGCTACCGCTTTTCCTGAGCAAGCTTGCGCGCGGATTTCAAACCAATGGCGTTGCGAACTGTCTCGCAGTCAGCAAATCGTATTAGAAATCATCCCGGGCATTTAATTCGTCAATCGGAAACGACAAGATTGCTCTCAGAAATACAGGATTGGATTCCCGAAGAAAGTTTGCCTTTGAACACCATTCATGATTCGTGGCGCGGTCAATCACTTCGTGCTTGACGGGGTTTACATGCGTGTGGTACAGGCGTGCAAAATAGCTCCGCTCATGTGTGAGGCAAGTGTTGCGATACCGAATCATTCTCCCTTGTATCTTGTCTTCGGAATTTACGGCGCGCGCCGTAATTGAGTGCACTGCTTGCATCATCGATTTCAAAGACTCCGGATTCTCAAGTGCCTTTGCAACGAAGTGATAATGATTCTGAAGGACTGTCAACGCGTATAGGCGCCATGAATATTTGTCGGCCTGTCGTAGAAGTTCGTTTCGCAGTTAGGAGAACCTGCTAGGAGAGCTGAAGAATCGCTCTTTGTAGTAGGTGCCGCCTGTCACAAAATAGAGAGCGTTCGGAACAAATAGATGCGTCGGGCCATGCGCCCATTCCGTGTATTCAGTTTTCATGCAATACGAACCGATTCGTTGGCCCCTTCTCCGCGCATTTGGTTCAAGTTACGTCACTAGCTTCGAAACCGCGAGCTACCGCAATCCCACATGGTGGGTTTATGAATTTCAGCGACGCCGTGCGTGCTTTCGCGACTGGTTTCGGAGCAGGTGCCAGAGTTTTGGTTCGAGTGCGCGGGGGCCGGCCTCCAGGACTACGAAGGTCACATCATCGTGGGTGAATTCGGGGGCGCCCGTGTGTTGCGCCAGTAGTCCTTCCAGGTTGCGTGCGAGCACGTCGATTGGTTTGTCGCGCACCGTGTCCAGGGCCTCGGCGAGCCGTCCGCTGCCAAACAGTTCGTGATTGGCGTCTGCCGCTTCCAACACGCCATCGGAATAGACAAACAGGCGGTCGCCCTCTTGGAGTGTGCGCGTGCCTGTATCGAACGCGGCGGTATCAGACACGCCGAAGGGCACATTGCGCACGCCCTTTCCAACATTGTCGACTTCCAAGGGCAACCAGCGCGATTCGCCACGCGGCAGAATAAAGGCCGGCGGATGACCCGCGTAGCAGAAGCGAAGTTCCGCCTTCATCATGTCGTAGCTGAGGCAGACCGCGGTGGTGAGCGCTTCGAGTCCGAACAGGGACGCGCGCTCGTTCATCGTGTGAAATACGCGCGCGGGATCGTGCCGGCCCATGTTACGGCGCATGGTGCCGTGCAGCCATGCGCCCACCTGCGCGACCTGTTCGCCGTGGCCGGCGACATCCGCGAGGCACATGCGCGATATTACGCCTGCCGCGCAAGCGGAGGAGTAGTAGACGTCCCCGCCCTTCTTTCCGCCACAGGCGCGCGAGAACAGCACTCCGCGCAGCCCCGGCATCACCAATTCGGTGTACACGCTGCCGTTGCCGCCCCAGATTTCGCTGCAGATGAGTTCTTGTGTGGGCATGACGTCAGGTGAATTCGCGGCAGGGGCGAAACGATGTCTGAAACCGCGACGAAAGAGACCCAGCGACCGGAAAAACTACGCGAGCATCTTGTCTACCACCTTGCCCGCGACATCCGTCAACCGGAAATCGCGGCCTTGGTAGCGGTAGGTGAGTTGTTCGTGGTTCATGCCGAAGAGGTGCAAGAGCGTAGCGTGGAGATCGTTGATATGGATCGGATCTTTGGTAATGTTCCAGCCGATTTCATCGGTCTCGCCGATGACCTGTCCGCCTTTGATGCCGCCGCCAGCGCACCAGATGGTGAATGCGAAGGGATGGTGATCGCGGCCCGTGTTCGGCTTGCGGAAGCCCGCGCGGTTCTCGCCGAGCGGCGTGCGCCCAAACTCAGAAGCCCACACCACGAGCGTAGACTCGAACAGTCCGCGCTGCTTGAGATCTTTGATAAGCGCGGCGATCGGCTGGTCGCACATCATGCAGTTAAGCGGCAGCCGCTCGCTGATGCCTTCGTGGTGGTCCCAGGTCTCGTGGTAAATGCTGATGAAGCGCACCCCGCGCTCGACCATGCGCCGGGCCAGCAGGCAGTTGAACGCGTAGGTCTGAAACTCGTCCGGTCCGCCGCTACGATACTTTTTCCAATCCTCCGGCTCGCGCCGGTTGACGCCATAGGCTTCGATGGTCGCATCGCTTTCGTTGGAAATGTCGATCAGGTCCGGCGCTTCCGCCTGCATGCGCCCCGCGAGCTCGTACGACGCAATGCGCGAGAGAATTTCGGGATCGTTCACGTAGTCGTAGCGCATCTGGTTCAGATCGCGGATCGCGTTAAGGCCCAGGCGCTGGCAGTCGTGCGGCAACCCGCCCGGATTGCTCAGGTTGAGGATCGGATCGCCCTGGTTTCGCAACAAAACGCCTTGATAGGTGGAGGGCAAGAAACCGCTCGACCAATTCGAAGCACCACCGCTCGTGCCGCGGCCCGCGGTAAGCACGCAATACCCCGGGAGGTTGTTGCTCTCTGAACCCAGGCCGTAATTGATCCACGAACCCATCACGGGCCGGCCAAAAGTCTGCACGCCCGTATTCATCATCAACTGGCCGGGGTGGTGGTTGAACGCCTCCGTATGCATCGAGCGCACCCAGCAAATATCGTCCGCAACGGTGGAGAGGTGCGGCAACAGATCGCTAAGGTCGATGCCGCAATCGCCGTACTTTTTAAACTGCCGGTGCGTGCCTTTGAGCACCGCCGTATCTTTTTGGATAAACGCGAACCGGACATTCTCCGTCATTGAATCCGGCAGGGGCTGGCCATCAAGTTCGTTCAACTTGGGTTTTGGATCCCACAGGTCGAGCTGACTTGGCGCGCCAGCTTGGAAGAGGAATATGCAGGCCTTGGCCTTTGGCGCGAAGTGCGGCGGCTTCGGCGCGAGTGGATTCACGATCTGCGGCACTTCCGCCGCATGCGCCAGCACGCCGTCCTGCAGCAGCATGGACGTCAACGCCAAACCGCCAAGTCCGCTCGCCGCCGAGTTCAAAAACTCGCGGCGGGACTGCACGACACGCTCAATTCGCGGATCCATCGCTAAACCCTCAATTGACAACGGGTAACAGCTAAAACCATCACCTTACATGCTACTGCAAAGCAGAATTTGGCGCAAACCTACCCCATCGCGCTCATCATCACATGCGTCATGTAGCCGGAGCCGGGCAGATTCTGTCCGCCATCGGCGACAATGACGGTGCCGGTGAGGTAGGTGGAGAGCGGGCAGGTGATATAGGCGCAGAGGTTGCCGATATCCTCCACTGTGCCGAGGCGCTGCAGCGGGATGGCCTCAATCATTTTTTCGCGGCACCCTTCCGGCAACAGGCGCTTCACGCCTTCGGTGCCGTCGATGGGACCCGGGGCGACGCTGTTGCAGCGGATGCCGTACTTGCCCCATTCGAGCGCGAGATTTTTCATCAAGTTGTCGATGCCCGCCTTTGCCGCGCCAACATGACACTGCATCGCGTAAGGAAGGAAGGCCTGCCCCGCGGAAATGAAGATGATGCTGCCGCGCGTCTTTTGCAACTGCGGAAACGCCGCACGGCATGAATTGAACGAACCGAGGAGATCGATGTCGATCACCGACTTGAATCCGTTCGGACTCAGCACTTCCGCCGGGCATGGAAAATTGCCCGCCGCGCCGCAGATCAACACGTCCATCGGGCCAAGTGCTTCTTCGCTCTGCTTCATGGACGCCTCGAGTGCGCTGAAGTCGCGCACATCAGCGGCAACACCACACACTTTCGCGCCGAGGGCTTTCAATTCCCCCGCGGCCGCGTCGAGCTTTTCCTGCGTGCGCCCGCACAGGCCAATGTTCGCGCCGAGCATGGCGTAGGTCTTTGCGATGCCAAGATTGATGCCGCTTCCGCCCCCGGTGATGAATACGGTTTTACCCTTGAACAGATCTTTGGAAAATACATCGGTGATCTTCATTGTAGCGTCCCCAGATAAGTGGCCCAGTTAATCATGCATTGGAAAACGTGCACGAGCAGTATAGACAGAATGGTGCTCGCTTAAACAGGCATCGGACTTGAACCCAGGCGGGCCAGGGAAATGCCGGCGATTTACTTCAGGAAATACCGCCCGCGTATGGTATGGGTGTCGCCGTCTTCAACCGGCACCATGCGACTGTTCGGCGTGGTGAACCCAGGAACTTCCTTCCACTCGACAAAATGCTCGCCCACCAGCAGGTCCGTTACGGTGGCGCCGCGTTTCAGCCAAGGGCCGCCGTTTACGCGCCAGCGCGCCTTTTTCCGCGCGGCCTTCGGCTGAATCTTGCACGTGATCGAACCCGAACCATACTGCGCCTCAAGATCATAGTCTTGGTCCATCGTGATATAGGCGATATGGAAGTTCGAAAGCACTTCGCCATTCAACAACCATCGCGAGAAAGGCCTGCCGTTGTGAATCAACGGCGCGCGCACGATCGCTTCGTACGGTTCCTCTTCGCTGAATACGCGCTCATAGGGCGTCACGAATGGAAATATATCTTCGTTATCAAACTGAATGCCGACTTCAGGCGAGCTTGTTACGTTCAACGTCACCTGTGGCGGGCCATACACGGCGAGGTAGGTCAGCGAAGAATTCTCCATTGTATCTTCGATGACCGTACTCGTTGAATGAGAGCTGCCGTTAAGTTTCCATTCGATAAACGGGCGCTTCTGCCAAATCGCCGGCGCTTCCAGGCGATAGTCGAAGCGGTTCTCGATATTCGTGGAAAAACTGGTAGTTATACTCATCGAAGATCCGCCGTCGACAGAGAGCAGCATCTGAACTCCGGAGATCGGCGTAGATTGAACGTTGAATGGAGCGCCCGCCCATGCACTGCTCACCGCGAAAAGCAGAAGAAAAAAATGGATACAGGACCCAGCACGAACACGGTAACCCATTGCAGCACTCCCTCACATCGCAATCCCGCGACTCACACCAAACATCCGCCATAACGTCGCAGACGCCCCAACTCCCGGAACGAGCGAATTCTGCTCCACCATAGCACGGTACTATTCGACGGTAAAGATCGCCAAGCAGTGAACAGAACCCGCACTTTCCTGTTGTCAATTAACACCCGAATGCACGATTTGTTTCGTCGCGCTTTTTTAGCAGCGATTTGACAATAATTTACTTGGCTCGTCATTCGTGCGGCGGTTGGTTTACCATGCCGCTCTCATGAGCGAGTCATACCAAAACCAAGGTGCGACCCCTGTGCGCTTAGCGGGACTCGTCGCGGGCCTGGCCGCGTTTATTGTAGTTCTGCTTGGACCCACGCCGGACGGACTGCCGATTCTCGCGCAACGTGTTGCCGCAGTGGCCGTTCTCATGGGAATTTGGTGGGTAACGGAAGCCATTCCAATCGCGGCGGCATCCTTGCTTCCCTTGGTTCTGTTTCCGCTTCTGGGCATCTTGCCCGCCAAATCAACCTCAGCGTGTTACGGCGATTCCACCATTTTTCTGTTTGCCGGCGGTTTTTTCATCGCAATGGCGATGCAACAGTGGCGGCTCCACGAACGCCTTGCCTTGCACGTCATCAGCGTGACCGGCACGAACCCCCGCCGACTGGTGCTGGGATTCATGATCGCGTCCGCCGGGGTTTCGCTCTGGATCTCGAATGCGGCTACCACGATGATGATGATCCCCATCGCGCTCGCCGTGATTCAACAGCTCGAGCGCGAACGCCAGGCGCCTTGGGTCGCCGCATTTGGGACGACGGTCATGCTCGGGATTGCGAATGCGTCCAGCATCGGCGGCGTAGGCACCATAGTGGGTACGGCGCCAAACGTGATCTTCATCGGGCAAATGGCAAAACTGTTTCCCGACGCCCCGCGCATCACCTTTGGTCAGTGGATACTCTTTGGCATCCCCTTGGTCGTCATCTTTGTTCCGTTGGCGTGGTTCATCATGGTGCGTATCGTTTTTCGCCTCCCCAACGTCGCGGGAGACGAAGCCATCGGCCGCAAGGTCATCTCTGAAAAGCTCGCGGAGCTGGGGCCCATGCAACGCGGCGAGAAGATCGTCGCGACCGTCTTCGTTGCGACGGCCTTGGCCTGGGTGTTTCGCCAGGAAATACCCCTTGGCGCGGTCACGATTCCGGGATGGACCGGGCTTATCCCCACAGCAAACGGGGTGGAAGACGGCACTGTGGCGATCATGGGGGCGCTGCTGCTGTTCATGATCCCCGTGAGCCTGCGCGAAGGAAAATTTGCACTGGAATGGGAATGGGCAAAGCGTATCCCCTGGGGCACGTTGCTCCTGTTCGGCGGCGGTATGGCGCTGGCAGAAGGCTTTGAAGAATCTGGGCTTGCGCGGTGGGTTGGGGAACAACTGGGGGGCATCAAAGGACTGCATCCGATCCTGCTTGTGTTGGTCATCTGCACCGTAGCCATTGTGCTGACCGAATTCATGTCTAACACCGCGCTAACGATGCTCATGGTTCCCCTGCTGGCGGTGGCCGCGCCGAGCGTGCTTCACGTTAATCCGCTGTTTGTGCTCATACCCGCCACACTCAGCGCGTCACTCGGATTCATGATGCCCGCGGGCACGCCGCCGAATGCGCTCGTCTTCGGCACCGGCTACATCACCATCCCACAGATGATGCGGGCGGGCGTTCTGCTGAACCTTGTCGGAATCGTATTGGTCACCCTCCTCGCTTACTTTGTCATTGTTCCCGTCTTCGGAATAGACATCGGCGGTATTCCGGAATGGGTTCCGTAAGTGCTTGTTCAAAAACCTTTACGAAACGCGGGTCGCGCCCTATAATGCCGTTGCACCCGTTTTCGCACTTCAAACTTGGGAACAGCGAGATACCGGGGCTGAGAGGGAAGGACTCTGGCGACAACGGCAGCAGTAATCAATTCCAGCGCAGACAACCACTGACGATTCGATTACGGTGTTGGCGTGCTTTACGTGAACGCCGATGCGTATGTGCGTTTGGCCAGATCAGACGCAATAGTTGTTACGAACTCGGGCTATTGAGAGTTTAGGGGAGGGGTTGAACGGCCATGGCGGAAGAACAGCGTCAAGCACACCTGGGTGATGCGCTTGTCAAAAGCGACATTATTACGCGCGCGGAATTGGACGACGCAAAGGCGCGCGAGAAAGAATCTGGCGTTCCGTGGTATCGATCCTTGTTGCAGGTGGGTAAAGTCACTTACGACATGATCGATCAGGGATTGCGTACTGAAATTCATGTTCCGGGAATGGGCGGCGGATCCAAGTCGAAAGATCAGTCATCGCTCGGCAAAGCTTTGCTCGACATCAAGGCGATCACGCAATCACAATTGAACGAAGCTTTGGCGGAACAAAAGAGCACGGGGCGACTCCTCGGCGAAATACTGATGAGTCGCGGACTGGTTACGCGCCGAATCATCAATGTGGCGCTCGCGAAACAATCGGGCATGGAATTCAGCGAACTGGATGAAACGCCGAGCTATCAGAACGCGCTCGATGCGATTCCGGAAAGTTATGCGCTGAAGTATCAGATGATACCGATCCAGTTGGAAGGCGATCGGTTGACGTGCCTCATCAGCAAGCCGCAATTGCGCAACAGCATCGGCGATCTGGGCGTCTTGCTCGGCAAGCGCATGCATCCGATGATGACAACGTGCGACGACATCAAGGCCGAAATTCGCGCGCGGTATAAAGGCAAATCCATCGTTTCGGGCTCGCGCAAAACTGCCGCGCCCGAAGCGCCGACATTGACAGTGAAGAAAGACAAGGAACGCACTGATGCCGTCGCGAAAGGCGGCAAAAAGAAAGCAGCCAAGGAGGAGAAAGCAGCCGTGGCCACAGCGCAGGAACCAAAAGAAAAACGCCGCTTCGACGAGATAGCGAAAGAAGCGCAGGGCGCACCGGTCATCAAGCTGGTGTCGACAATAATTGAAGGCGCAATCAATTCGGGTGCAACAGACGTTCACATGGATCCGCAGGAACCGGAAATGCGCGTGCGGTACCGAATCGACGGCGTCCTGCACGACGTCATGAGCATTGCGCCGGACATCGAAGCCGCGGTGATATCCCGTATCAAGATCATGTCCGATCTCGACATCACCGAAACGCGCCATCCCCAGGACGGCCACATTCGCATCGATTCAAAAATGGGCGAATTCGACGTGCGCGTCGCAACCTTGCCGACGTATCTTGGCGAACGCGTTGTGCTGCGCCTGCTGGATCAGTCTTCGGTGCTCTCTGGTATCAAAGATCTTGGTCTTGAACCGGAAGATGAGAAAATTCTCACTCGGATGGTTTCCCAACCCTACGGCATGATTCTCGTGACGGGTCCGACCGGCAGCGGAAAGACTACGACGCTGTATGCGGCACTGAATCAGAAGAACGTGTTGACGGACAGTATCGTCACCATTGAAGATCCCGTCGAGTATCAGTTGTCGGGAATTAATCAGGTCCAAATAGATCCGGATATTGATGTGACCTTCGCGAGCACCTTACGCGCGTCGCTGCGGCAGGATATCGACGTGCTGCTTGTCGGCGAAATCCGCGATGCGGACACCGCCCGCATTGCCATTCGCGCGGCCATGACCGGACACCTCGTATTCAGCACCTTGCATACCAATGATGCGCCGGAAACGATTTCAACCCTGCGCAACATGCAGGTGCCGTCCTATCTCATTGCAAGTGCGCTTACGGCGATTGTCGCACAGCGCCTGGTCCGCAAGATTTGCCCGGATTGCAGAGAAGCCTTTGTGCCCGCGAAGCCTCTGTTGAAGTCCCTTCACCTGCCGGAAACCACGAAGAAACTGTATCGCGGCAAGGGCTGTGACTCCTGTTATCACACGGGAAACAAGGGCCGCACCGGTATTTTCGAGATTGTCGAGATTACCAATGAGGTCCGCAAGATGATTGCCGCCGATGCGGCGATTGAATCCATCACCAAGGCGGCCAAGCTAAAGACCATGGCGGACCGGTGCCGCCAAAAGGTAAAGGACGGAGTCGTCGCTCCGGAAGAATTCCTGCGCGTAATCCGCACGTAACAGTCACGTTAGAACTCCCGGGCCTCACTTCCGTGACGCCCGGGAGTTTTTTTGTCCGTCCGCATCACGCAATGCTCAGAATTTTAGGGTTTCGCACGGCGGATCGCTTGCAATTCCACCCACCCTCTGCTACATTGCCGCGCGGGGAATCCGCCTGGGACACAGCGGTTGTGAATAAGGTGTGGATAAGTGAATGTGTCCGGTCCCATCCAAACCTTTCCTCAACTGCCGCTACGAAGAGTAAATCCGTATCAATACGAGACTTCCGTACGGATTCGCGCCCGGGGATATGCGCTCTTGATTAGCGCTTAAGTTATTACATTTGAATATGATACCAACTATTTTCACCGTGGCAACATCCATCGTATTCTCGGAATCAGGCATTCACTATACTTTCGAGGTTTCGACGAGGGAAATACAGATTCTCCGCACGTAAGTCTATTAGATTGGCGTGTGGATAAATGTAAATATAGGCTCGGTGGAAGAAGTAAGGGATAAGACCCAAATTCCGGTGGAAAGTTGTTGGAAAAGGCTTTGGGTTATCCCCGAAATTGGTGCGCTATTCATCCTGTTTTACAGGAAAGATCGGGGTACGGGTGAATACCAGTAAACTGAAATACGATGCGTGCAGAAGTTATTCAGGTGAGATCCTTCGGCCAGTATTGATGAAGACGTGGCTTTCCACAGTTTCCACAATGTCTACTGTGACGGCTACTTTTCTTATATCTAAATAGATAAGAGTAAATACCCGAAAACTTTCACATACTTCTTGAAGTGGAGACGACCGAATGAAGATTCGCATTCCCCGGCAAGACCTCCTTGAAGCGGTCAATAAAGTAAAGACGGTGGTTTCGCCAAAATCGGCCTTACCCATCCTTTCTCATATTCTCATGGAAGCCGAGGAGAACGCGCTTAAACTCACTGCAACGGATCTCAAAGTCAGTATTGAGTGCACAGTTGACTGTACCGTCAAGGAAGCGGGCTCGCTTACCGTATCGTCGCAACGACTCTCGTCCATTCTCGCAGAACTTCCGGAAGGGGAGATATCTCTCGATTTGGCGGGCAATAGCGTAATCAATCTTGAATGCGGCAAGATCAAGACCAAACTATTCAGCATGAGCGCAGACGAGTTCCCGCCCGTCCGGACCTTTGAGGGAGTGGAACCACTCACGATTGAGCAAAAGGTCTTGAAAAAGATGTTTCAGAAGACCAGCTTTGCCATTTGCTCTGATCAGGCGCGATACAATCTCACTGGTTTGCTGTGTGAGATTGCGGACGGTAAATTTACTGCTGTAGCCACCGATGGACGCCGCATGAGCCTCTATTCCGAAAAGGAAGGGATTCCCCGCGGCGTAAACATTAAAGTGATTATTCCTGGAAAGATGATCACTGAGCTTGAGCGCCTTCTTGCTGAAAATGGGGAAGTGCTGGTCTATCTCGATGAAAGCCAAGCCGCGTTCCAGTTCGATTCGCTGCGCCTTGTTACAGCCCTGATCGAAGGCAATTTCCCGAATTACGACATGGTGATTCCCAAGAAGCACGACAAGGAAGGCGTAATCCCCACTGCCACGTTTATGGAAGCCATGCGTCGTACACGCACCATGACCAACGACAAGTTTAATTCCGTCCGCGTCACGGTCAGCGGAAACCAAATGAAATTGAACGTGGTGACGCCGGAAGTGGGTGAGTACGAGGAAGAGTTGGAGTGTGAGTTTGAAGGTGGCACCATCGATATCGCGTTCAACCCGGACTTCGTAATCGAGGTACTCCGACGTATCGACACGGAAAAACTCTCCCTGGTTCTGAAAGACGCATCCAGCCCGGGCCTTTTGAAGCCCTACGAAGAAAAGAGTTCACACCAGTACTTGAACGTCATCATGCCGATACGGATCTAACTTACTGCTGGCAGTGAGACATCGACCCACATCGGATACCCGGTATCTTTGATCCAAGGCGTTTTTCTGGAATACAACATCCCGAATTCACCCTGTGGATAACAATCGATCCAGTGAAGCCATGGAACCTTGTTCCACGTAATGATTGGACGAATCGTTCAGAGATGAATCATAAATTATCACCCGAAAGCATGCGGTAAACATATACTATCACTTGATTTAACGTTTAGATCCTTATATGGAAGTGATTTTATTGATTTTGAAAGTTAAAGAAACTGGCAAGTTTAGGGTGTCCTGAAAAGAGTGGAAAACTTGTTGATAGACGGGTTTTTGGTTACGAAATCCGGATTCAGCCAAGCTGGCAGATTCACTACGGTTTCGCCCAATGAATAGAATCTTGGCTTCCTTTTCCTATTGATTTTGCAACCACGGGATGGCAGCATATCGCGAATCTTCGCCTGCCGAAACTGGCGATGCGACGTGGAACTAACCACGGGGAATCGGCAGGGATTCTTCAATAAACGCCGTTCGCCTGGGCACTTTGGCACCGCTGGTGTGGCATGCCATGGAAGTACGATCGCAGGTAATACTGCTGACCCGGAGGCGGAAGAATGCGGCGCACTCCTCTCTATGATGAACATATTGCTTTGGGAGGCAAGGTAGTCGACTTTCACGGTTGGGCCTTGCCTGTGCAGTTCGCCGGAATTCTGGACGAACATCACCATACGCGATCCAAAGCAGCGCTATTCGATTGTTCGCACATGGGCGAGTTCATTGTGACAGGTCAGGATGCCGTGCAGGCATTCAGCGATCTCGTTTGTCTCGACCCTTTCAAAATCCCAATTGGCCGCGGAAAATATGGCGCCATTCTACAAGAAGACGGCGGTATCATCGATGATGTTATTGCATTCCGATTGGGTGAGTTTGATTTGTTTGTCGTGACGAATGCTGGGCCGCTGGATATCGTTTCTAAAAAGTTGTGCGCTGAACAGGCCAAGTTCGCATCTGATTCCGTATTGCGAGATGTTTCCAACGACACCGCGAAAATTGATATTCAGGGTCCCATCGCTCGAGATGTGCTTTTGTCCGAGATTCCGGAATGTGGATCATTGAAGTATTACCAGGCGCGTCGCGCTCAATGGAAGGGTATCGACATCGTATTGGCGCGGACCGGCTATACCGGCGAGATGGGTTTTGAATTATTTGTGCCGAATCGAATCGCTGTGGATCTCTGGCGTGCATTACTGGCATATCCAAACGTGAAGCCCGCGGGGCTCGGGGCGCGGGACACCTTGCGTACAGAAATGTGTTACGGATTGTCTGGACAGGATTTCGATACCTCGCGAACACCCTTGGAAGCTGCCATGGCATCGTTTATCGCGTGGGATAAAGATTTCGTTGGTAAACAGTCATTGGTTGCGCAACGCGATTCCGGAAACTATGCAGTCCTGACACCAATCAAGACGGCAGATCGTCGTGCCCCTCGACATGGATTCGATGTACAACATAACGGTTCCGTTGTAGGCGTTGTTACCAGTGGAACCTTTGGGCCCAGTGTGGGTCACGGCGTCGGCCTCGCTTATCTGCCGCAAGAACTTTTGCATCCAGGAACGAAACTTACCGCTGGACCAAAAGAACTCGAAATAGAAGTTACTTCCGTTCCCATATATACCGCCGGTACCTGCAGAAGCTAAGGAGCCCAGACCATGTATCCCGATGACTGTAAATACACCAAAGAACACGAATGGATTCGCGCAGAGGGGGGCTTGTATGCCGTGGGCATCACCAGCTTTGCCGCGGAACAACTTGGCGACGTAACCTACGTTGACTTGCCAAAGCCGGGTAAGCAAGTAAAGCAGGGCGAATCCACCGCCGCCGTCGAATCCGTTAAAGCTGCGAGTGACATATACGCGCCTGCGGGGGGCCGCGTCGTGGAAGTAAATACCGCGCTGGGAGATGCGCCTGAATTGGTCAATGAGGGACCATTCGAAGCAGGTTGGTTTTTTAAGCTCGAAGGGGTCGATGCCGCCGAACTTTCCAATTTGATGGATGCTAAAGCATACGCCGCATATGTGGAGGCGCAACACTAATGTCGTGGGCTCCAGCGACCGCCTCAGAGCGGGATGATATGCTTTCCGTCATCGGCGTAAAGACGATCGAAGATTTATTTACCTCCGTGCCGGCGCACCTGCGTCCGAAATCGTGGAACCTTCCTGCGGGGATCTCGGAAATGGCCGTGCGCGATGAGATGGCAAAGATCGCCGCGAAGAATGCCGCAGCACATACCAGTTTCCTCGGTGGAGGTGCATACGATCATTACATCCCCGCGGCGATTGATGCGCTCGTTTCGCGCGGAGAGTTTTATACCGCATACACGCCGTATCAACCTGAATGCGCGCAAGGAACCCTGCAAAGCATTTACGAATACCAATCCGCGATTTGTCGATTGACAGACATGGAATTCGCGAACGCTTCGCTGTATGACGGCGGAACGGCGGTCTTCGAGGCAACGACCATGTCCGTGCGTATCACAGGTCGCAGCAAGATTGTCGTTCATGATTCGCTTAGTCCCATATACCGCCGTATGCTTGACACGCACACTGCACACCTGCAACTGGATATAGTTACCGGGGACGATCCGACCGACGCCGCGTGCGTTATCGTTCAGAACCCAAGTTTTCTCGGTACGATTGCCGACTACACTGCGCTGGCGAAGCGTTGCCACGATGCCGGCGCGCTCTTGGTTATCTCCTTCTATCCGATTTCACTGGGACTCGTGAAGTCGCCAGGGGAAATGGGAGCGGATATCTGTATCGCAGAAGGACAGTGTCTCGGCGTTCCCCTTGCTTTCGGCGGTCCGTGGTTGGGAATTATGGCTACTCGAAAGGAACACGTTCGGAAGATGCCCGGCCGCATCGCCGCGGAAACTTCGGACGCGCAAGGCCGACGAGGATTCGTCCTCACGTTGCAGGCACGCGAACAGCACATACGCCGTGACAAAGCCATGTCCAACATTTGCTCGAATGAAGCGCTTTGCGCGCTTCGGGCGCTGATGTATATGTCGCTGATGGGCAAGGAAGGATTCCGGGACGTTGCGCGGCATTGTTATTCAAAAGCCGAGTACCTCAAGTCGAAGCTTACCTTCGCGACAGTATTGAACGAAGGTCCGACCTTTAATGAATTCGCGGTGCGCCTTCCAAAGAATGCGGAAACAGTGATTGCCGAGATGGCGAAACGCGGATATCTCGCGGGATTGCCTCTCTCTTCGCTCGACGCAGGTGCGGATACCGACTTGCTCATTGCCGTTACCGAACGCCGTTCACGCGCCGAACTCGACGCGTTTTCCGCAGCGTTGGAGGAAGTTTCATGCAATTAATCTACGAAAAATCCGTGCGCGGACGCCGTGCAATCACGCTCGATCCGCTCGATGTTCCCGAGGCTACGCTGCCGGCATCCGTCGCGCGTACCAAATCCGCGGAACTGCCGGAGTTGGCGGAGATCGATATAGTCCGTCATTTCACCAATCTTTCGCGGCGAAATTTCGGTGTCGACTCGCACTTCTATCCGCTAGGTTCCTGCACAATGAAGTACAACCCGAAGATTGCGGAAGTAGTCGCGGCCATGCCGGGCTTTGCCCACATTCACCCGCAACTTTCCACTTCGTCCGCGTATTGGCCTATT
Source organism: uncultured bacterium (assembly GCA_937928585.1). GTDB lineage: Bacteria > Hydrogenedentota > Hydrogenedentia > Hydrogenedentales > SLHB01 > JABWCD01. The sequence continues at coordinate 38,518 of CALEZK010000361.1, forward strand.
TGTCAGGGTGCCTTTGAACTTATCTATGAAACGGAGAAGTGGCTCGCCGAAATCGCGGGCATGAAAGAGACCTGTCTCCAACCCATCGCGGGCGCGCATGGCGAACTTGCGGGAACGCTGCTCATTGCAGCGTACCACCGGGAACGAGGCCAAACGCACAAAGATACGATACTCATCCCCGACTCAGCGCACGGAACGAATCCCGCAAGTGCCGCCATCGCGGGATTCAAAGTACTTGAAGTGCCTTCGCATGAAGATGGCACGATGCGGCTGGACAGCGTCAAAGCGGTGATGAACGAAAACATTGCCGGACTGATGATGACGTGCCCCAATACGCACGGACTTTTTGAACCGGCCGTGGGCGAAATCGCGGAGTACATGCACCAGCACGATGCACTGCTTTATTACGATGGCGCAAACCTGAACGCGATCATCGGCAAAGCGCGGCCTGGCGATCTCGGTTTCGACGTGATGCATTACAACCTGCACAAAACCTTTGCGACACCGCACGGCATGGGCGGTCCGGGTTCCGGGCCTGTCGGCGTTGGCGAGCGACTTGTTAAATATCTCCCGGGACCCCGTGTCGTGAAACAACAGGGCGGTTTCGCGCTTGAGATGCCGGAAAAATCGATTGGGCGATTGTCACAATTTTTCGGGAACTTCGGTATGGCGGTACGCGCATACGCGTACATGCGTCATCTCGGGAAGGACGGCCTCCGCGAAGTCGCGGAGAATGCCGTGCTCAATGCAAACTATATCTGGGCGCGTTTGAAGGATACCTATACGCCTGCATTCGACTTGCCCTTCATGCACGAGTGCATTTTCACGGCAGCGCCAGAGGCGAGAGATGGGGTCCGCGCGCTCGACATCGCGAAAGCCCTGCTCGACTATGGTTTCCACGCGCCGACCGTGTACTTCCCGCTGACGGTGAAGGAAAGCATCATGATTGAGCCAACGGAAACGGAATCGCGCGAAACGTTGGATTCGTTCTGCGATGCCATGCTCGAAATCGCTCAGACGATCAAGTCGAACCCCGACGCCCTGCACGACGCGCCGATAACGACACCGGTTGGCCGTTTGGACGAGGTAAAGGCCGCTCGGCAGTTGAATTGTGCGTGTCTGTGACAACTTATTGACTATCGGTGTTCCGTACCGCTTCTGACTTTTACATCTCGTTTGTCTGCAGCGTGCCACCGTAGAACGATGGACTGGCAGATGTACTCGAGCACAAGAGCGAAGAGAAACATCCAAACCAACAGGTTCTTGTAGTCGTGATTGGCAACTGAGCCTATCTTGTTCGGTATGTCGAAGAAGAAAGCAACTATTTTCCAGGAAACAGTTGTCCCGAGCAGAGAAGCCACCTCGACTACGTAGAAGGCAAAGACTAGAATGCGCAAGAATAAAAGAGAGGAAGACGCTTTGCACGAAGCTTACGAGAAGGGATCGTTGGTTTCAGCTAAACCCTCAAAAGCAGTGCTGCGGAAATTCAAAAAGTCGGTCCAAGCCACTTTTGTTATGGAGAAGCGCTCGGGCATGATTAGAAAGTAAAGAATTGTCGCGTTCCCACGGTGTTGTTAAACAAAGCATTTGCCTTTCAAGGAGGTTGGCCCGAATGTCAGAATCAGACGTATCAAGAAGGACCGCCCTGGCGACGACGGTAATTGGCGCCGCTATGGGTCTTGTCGCAACGCGGGCCAATGCCAACGAACCCGTAGTACCCCTGAAGGGCCGGCTCAAACAATCCGTATGCAAGTGGTGCTACAAGGACATTTCGCTCGAAGACCTGTGCAAGGCATCCGTCGAAATCGGACTTAAGTCAATCGATCTATTGAGCGTTGACGAACTGCCGGTTGTGAAGCAGCATGGTCTTGTGTGCGCGATGGTAAATGGCCCGGGGCCCATTCGCGACGGATGGAATGAAGTGTCGCGTCACGACGAGCTCGTGAAGAAGTCGGAAGAAATTCTGCCAGTCGTTGCGGAGTATGGTTATCCGAACATGATCGTGTTCAGCGGCGATCGCCGCGGCATGAGCGATGCCGACGGCATCAAGAATTGTGCGAAAGGCCTCAAGCGCATTACGCCGCTGGCCGAGAAGCTGGGTGTCACTATTTGCATGGAACTGCTCAACAGTAAACGCGATCACAAAGACTACATGTGCGACCATACCGCGTGGGGCGTCGCGCTCGCAAACGAAGTTGGTTCCGATCGCTTCAAGTTGCTCTATGACATCTACCACATGCAGATCATGGAGGGCGACGTGATCGCGACGATTCGCGAGTTCAAGGATTACATCGGCCACTACCACACGGGCGGCGTGCCTGGCCGGCACGAAATCGACGAGACGCAGGAACTGCAATACAAGACAATCTGCCAGGCAATCGTTGACACTGGATTCGAGGGTTATCTCGCGCAGGAATTCATACCCGAGCGAGATCCCCTTACCTCATTGGCGCAGGCCGCGCGAATCTGTGACGTGTGATTCGTTACCAATTATACGCGCGCAACACCGAGTCGCCCTGAACGATCACATATTCGGAATTGGAATCGCCGTCGAGTTCGCAAAGCGTACGATTGCCAATAGCAGGCCAACTTGTTGATTGCAAAGAGGATTCGTCAAGTTCAACTCGTTGGCCGTTTTCGGTTGTGATCGCAATTACGGAGGCATCTTCAAGCACGACGACAACAACCTCGCCGTGGACTGGCGTTTGAAGTGTATCGGATGGCGTGCCGTCAATAGCTCCAGGCAGTGTTTCCTCCCATACGACGTTGCCATGAGGGTCGATAAGCGAGATGCGATCGCGTTTCTTTCCGCCTACAACAATAAGATCATTCCTCGAATCGCCGTTTCGATCAGCGCGAACGATTCGGTAAACAGGCCCTTCCACGCTGGCTGTCCATAATTGGTTGCCGTCCGAGCGAAATGCTACGACCGCTCCATTCTCCATACCCACAACAATTTCTTCGCCCCGCTTCGGATTCAAATTAGCGAATAGCGGTGGCGCAGTCGGTTCGGAAGGCAATTGCCTATGCCAGAGCCTTTCCCCAGATTCGTCCAGCAGAACCAACGAATCACCATTTACAGACCCAACTATGGTTTTCTTGTTCCAGTAGCGCCCAGTCACCGGCCAGAAAAGAAAGCCATGGTTGGGAGCTTCCCAAAGCACGCCATTCAAGGCACTCACGCACATCATGTCACCGTTCGCCGTGTTGCCTATCAGTTCCTCGATTCCATCCCGATCGAAATCTACCGCCGTCCAGCGACTCTCCAGTTTTGTGAACGTGTTGAGCCGCCAGAATGGGGCATCCATCGCCTCAATGCTGAAGGTCCGGGACACTGGTGTCATGCCTGTCGCGGCGTAGACAAGACGAATCGATACAGACTCGTTTGGACGCGTATTCGTCCGGAGCGACGCCCGTGATTCGAGAGTTTCCCCCGGAGCGAGCGATGCGGACACAGTGTCAGGTTGTATGGACGCGCGACCCAATGGCACTGCGGCAAGAGAGCCGGATAGGGTCGCCCCGGTATGGTTTATCCAACCAAAGCGCACGGGTGTGGTGGAATTGCCTGAGACGATTGGGACTTCCGGTTCGAACCAGAGCGCTGCGGGCGTGACCCAGTCGCGCAGTGGTAGGTGCTCAATGAGCATCGGGACTTCGCTGGGTTCAATTCGTGCCATTCCGTTCGATGCCGCGACAACGCTTCTTTCGCCGTTCAGAAGATTGACGACCGAAACGGAGGCATCGCTCGTAGCGAAATCAAGAGGTTTATCAGAACCTTCCAATATCGCAACACTCGCGCCTTGCTCGTCACGATAGACATAGGCAAGTGTGTCCCCGACAAGTAACGAGCCAACTCGCGACGGAGAGGTTAACTCTGTGGGTATCGGCGCAAACTGCGGCGAAGCAGGATTGCACCATACCGCCTGCTGCGATGTGGCCATCGCGCGCAGCGCGCTAGTGCCGCTCGTCAGTAGCGGAACGACTGTGCAATGTCGCGCGATCGCGTCCCATGTGCTATCGCGAAACTGATCCCGAACTTGCGCGAGGTATTGTTGCGAATCAACATCTGCTTCAGCGAGAAGATAGATAGGGTTCAGCGAATCATGCGCCACGGTTTCGACAAAGCCACCAAAACACTCCAACCATAGGGGTGAATCTTCACTCGGCATGACGAGACACAGTTCGAGCGATGGCGTCGTCCTTCGCAATTCCCGACCTACGGCCTCGCCCAACGCGCGCGCGCCCGCGGCGAGGGTGAACATCGAGACTCCGTCATACTTTCCCGAATCCAGTGTCTCTTGATGTTCCAGCAAAAGTAAGACGAGCCCGCCCAACTTATTGTCATGGGTGCTCTGGGCCACGCGCATGATCGCATCAACGGCGTTTGCCCGCGCCTGTGGATCTGTCAACAGCAAGGCGTCCGATGCAATCTCTGCAGGCACAAACACCGTTTCGATTCCATGCGCCTGTTGCGCGGCGCGCAACACTGCAAAATCTTTCGCGCGGTGTTTCAGAATCAACTTATCGGGAGAGTGGAGCAGATAGCGCGCCATGACAGACGCGTCCAGAAGATCCGACTCGGTTATGAGTGCGAGAATCTGGACCTTGGGAAACAAGGGCGGCGCCGACTCACCCTCAAATGTCAGAGTGAGCAGCGCCGCCAGAAATATGATGTTACGCCATCCGGACTTCTGCATGACCCCAATAGTACTTGCCGAAGTATTGATGCGTAAAATGAGACAGATTCAATTTTTAGGAGGACGCGCTCACCCGCCCCAACGGGTCGCGTCCATGAATCGGGCGCCGTGTGGATTACGGGCGCGAAACGTTCACGGCCTGAAGGCCTTTCGGACTCTCCAACAGTTCAAACTCGACTTCTTCTCCTTCGCGCAACGTGCGAAACCCCTCCATCTTGATCGCACTGTGATGCACAAACACGTCCGGGCTGTCGTCACGCGTGATGAAACCATAGCCCTTTTGGTCATTAAACCACTTCACGCGCCCCTTGAGATGTCCGTTACCACTCATACAACTATTCCCTCTCACTAATGGAACACTACACCCACACAGTAAATCCAGACGAAAGCGACGGCGCTTTCGGTCCCTCCACGGATTTACCCTGCAAATTCTAGAATATCCCGAAATGCGGAATCTGTCAATCCCTCGTATCTGAAAGAAGACAAGGAAGCGGCGGAAGGCCGGGGTACTACTTGCGCTTGAGGAGGCTAGTGATGAAGTTGAGGATTTTCGAGACTAGAGAATCTGGTGGCTGGTGTGTCGGTTCCACTGGAATTGGCGTCGCATCTCCGCCGGAAACGGGCAGCGGGGTCTGCTGTTGGACGAGTTCCTCTTCCGAACCAGGGATGGCCACGCCGGTGGAAGACTTGTACAACTGTGCGAGGGCCTGCCGAAACTCCCGGGCATCCTGGTACCGCGCAGTGGGGTCCTTGGCCATCGCCTTTGCCACGAAGGAATTTGCCTCCGTCGAAAGTTCGGGCACCAGATCGGTGATTTTTATGTCGCCTTTTGGCAATTGGCCCGTCAGCAATTCGTAGAACATGACGCCGAGCGAGTAGATGTCCGCCCGCTTGTCGACTTCCGCGGCGCTCATGCGCTGCTCCGGGGCCATGTACTGTTGCTTGCCCAAGCTCACGCCAATCATTGTGAACTGCGATTCCACGTTCGTCAGCTTGGCCAATCCGAAGTCCAACAGCTTGATGTTGCCGTTTGCCAGCACCATGACGTTGTCTGGCGACAAGTCGCGATGCACGGCATACTGGTGGGCATGTTCAAGGGCGTGACAGAGCAGGCTGAGAATGCGCACCACGGATCCCAACCCCAGCTTGCCCTTTTTCTTCATCCACTTGTAGAGGCTGGTACCGTCGACGTATTCCATCGTGTAATACAGCATCGAACCAACTTGCTGCGCATCGAAAATCCTTACGATACAAGGGTGGTCCAGTTGCCGGACCGCGCTGACTTCGCGCACAAAGCGTTTCACCGCATGGCTACTCGACAGGTACTGGGGCAGGAGCGTCTTCAACGCCATGGGCTGCTGCATTTCTCTGTCCCACACGAGGTAAACCATTCCCATCCCGCCGCGGCCCAGCATCTTCTGCACTTCGTACCGATTCACGATAACATCGCCAGGCTTGAACCCGGCCGTAAGCTTCTTGAGGGTTTCTTTGTCTGGATGGGTGGTGGCATGGCTCGGATGGCTAGGCAGGCCCGATGAGCCAGTGGTTTCAGGCTTGGATTGGTCGCTCACAGTCCCCACCCCTTTGAGCCGCGTGTGCGTACGCTGCGCATTCTAGCACAAGAGGAAGAGAATAGGTGAGAATCGCTCACTAAGGTTCGGGCGTAATGCTGGAATTCGAAACGCGGCCTGCGAAATCACTCGCCCTGCGGGGTTCTCAGTCTGCCAATGCGTGTCCGGCGCGTGCTGCTACTTCCCCGTATGGCCGAATCCACCTTCGCCCCGAACGGTCTCGTCCAGTGTGTCGGCGATGGACCACTCCACCCGCGTGACCGGAGCGACGACCATCTGCGCGATACGGTCTCCCCGCTGGATTACAAAGGGCTCTTGTCCGAGGTTTGCCATGATGATGCGAATCTCGCCGCGGTAGTCCGCGTCGATAGTCCCCGGGGTATTGAGCAGGGAGATTCCGTGCTTCAACGCGAGGCCGCTACGCGGACGAATCTGTGCTTCATACCCTTCCGGCAGGGCGATTCGGAGGCCCGTGGGAATTAGGGCGCGCTCTCCGGGTTGCAAGGTTTGCGGAACGGTAACGGAAGCCCGCAGGTCCATGCCTGCCGCGTGCTCCGTTTCGTAAGCAGGAAGCGGGATATCGTCGCAGTTGGGCTCGCGCAGAATTTGTACGGTCACGGTACGGCTCACAGCGGCACTTCCTCCAGAATTACGCCATCGATTGGCCCGAGTGACACCAGCGCGCACTGATCCGCGGTGTAGCGGTCGCACGCCAACTCCTGGATTTGCTCGGCAGTCACGGATTCGACACCGGCGATAATTTCATCCACGGTGATAATGCGCCCGTGATACATATACGATTTCGCCATGCGCGTCATGCGATTAAACGTGCTCTCGAGTGTCATCAAAACACTGCCCTTAAGCTGTTCGCGGTTCAACTCGAGTTCCTGTTGCGGGAGCGGTTCCTCGCGCATTTTCCGGATTTCCGCGAATGCCAACTCATACGTCTTCTTGAGGTTTTCCGGCGCGACAGCTGCGTAGACACCCATCGAGCCGGTCCGCCAGTACGTCGAATTGTATCCGTAGATGGAGTAAGCCAGGCCTTCCTGCTCGCGAATCGATTCAAACAACCGCGATGTAGATCCGCCGCCGAGCGCATTCGACAACATGTTGTACACAAACCTGCGCGGGTCGTGCACGCCCGGGCCGGGAAACGCGAAACACAGATGGTTCTGTGTGATATCGCTGTCGAGTTGCTGGATGCCCGCGGTGAACGCCGGCGCGCCGTCCGGTTGTTTCGCGCCGCCGGGTTCCAGCGCGCCAAACTCGCGCTCAATCTGCGCAAGCACGATTTCCGGGTCAAACGATCCCGCGACCGAAACAATCAGATTGTCCGGGCGATACCAATGCCGGTAGTACGCGCGCACATCGTCGATGGTCATGCCAGACATTGTCTCTTTGGTGCCCGTTATCGGCATGCCGAGCGCGTGCGATGGCCAGACATTCTTGGTCAGCACGTCATGGACATGGTCCTCGGGAACATCGTCAATGCTCGCGATCTCTTCGAGAATGACATTGCGCTCTTTCTCGAAATCGAACAGCTGCGAGTCCTTCAGAATATCCGCGAGAATCTCAATGGCCGTGCCGACGTGTTCGCCCAGCATCTTCGCGTAAAGACAGGTGTAATCACGCGAGGTAAATGCATTGAGGTGGCCGCCTTTCGATTCGATGGCCTCCATCAACTGTCGGGCAGAGCGCGTGCTGGTGCCTTTGAAGAACAGGTGTTCGAGAAAATGCGATACACCCGCCAGCGCCGGTTCTTCGTTTGCGGAGCCTGTGGCGATCCAGATTCCAGTGGACGCCGTGCGCAGATAGGGCAACGGTTCCAACAACACGGTTAGCCCGTTCGGAAGTTTGTGGATGGATGAAGTGTCGACGGTTATCGAGGGTGCTATAGCCATAAGAGCGTCTGCGCAATGTCCTTGTTGTGTGCCGCTGCCAGATTCGAAAGATCGGATTGTAGCGAGGCCCGTCCGGCACACCATTTTCGCGGGGTAACCCGGCCGCCGCGGAACTTGTTCGTGATAACACACACGGCGCTGGGGGTGCCAGCGCCGTGTGTGAAGCAAGCTTACTAGTAGCGGTCGCGTCCACCGCCGCCACGGCCGCCGCGATCGCCGCCACGGCCACCGCCGCCGCCACCGCCACGACCTCCACGGTCGCCGCCACGACCGCCGCGATCACCGCGGTCGCCACGCTCTTCACGCGGCCGGCGCTGCGCATAGTCTTCGTCGCTGATCAGACCAAGCTCACGATCCGCTTCCACCTTCGACAGGTTGACGCGGCCCATCTTGTCGATCTCGATCACTTTCACGTTCACGTCGTCACCGACATCAACGACGTCAGTAACTTCGTTCACGCGGCCCACAGCCAGTTCGGAGATATGTACGAGGCCTTCCTTGCCGCCCATGACCGCGACGAATGCGCCGAACGGCATAATGCGCGTGACCTTGCCTGCGTACACCTGGCCGACTTCCGGCTCGGCAGTGATGCTCTGAATCCACTTGATAGCGGCTTGGGCGGATTCGTTGTCCACCGCGGCAACGTTGACCGTGCCGTCGTCCTGGATTTCGATTTCCGCGCCGGAGGTGCGCTGAATCTCCCGAATGACTTTGCCGCCCGGTCCGATGACTTCGCGGATTTTGTCGACGGGAATGTGAATGGTGATGATTCGCGGCGCGTACTGCGACATTTCTCTGCGCGATTCCGCCAGACACTCGCGCATCTTCTCGAGGATATGAAGACGGCCTTCGCGTGCCTGATGCAGCGCCTTGGACATTACCTCGCGCGGCACGCCCATCACCTTGCAGTCCATCTGGAATGCGGTGATGCCGTTTGCCGTCCCGCACACCTTAAAGTCCATATCGCCGAGGTGATCTTCCGCGCCGAGGATGTCGCTGAGGACGGCAACGCGGTCGCCCTCTTTAATCATGCCCATCGCGATACCCGCGACCGGGGCCTTGATCGGCACGCCGGCGTCCATCAGAGCAAGCGTCGCGCCACAGGCCGACGCCATCGAGCTGGAGCCGTTGCTTTCCGTCACGTCCGACACGACGCGAATCGTGTAGGGGAACGGCGATTCGTCACCGTCAATCGGGATGATGCTCTCGACCGCACGCTCCGCCAACTTGCCGTGGCCAATCTCGCGACGGCCAGGGCCGCTGATGCGGCGCACTTCGCCGACAGACCAGCTCGGGAAATTGTAGTGCAGCATGAAGCGCTTGAACTCTTCGCCGGACAACTCGTCCGTGCGCTGTTCGTCGCGGCTGGTGCCGAGCGTTGCCGTCACAATCGCCTGCGTTTCGCCTCGGGTAAACAGGCATGAGCCGTGCACGCGCGGAAGAATGCCGACTTCAATCGAGATCGGGCGGATGGTTTTCGTATCGCGACCATCGAGGCGAACGCCATCGGTCAACACCTGTTCGCGCATCATTTTTTTCTCGAGCGAACTGAACACGCCGCCGATCATCGCTTCGCGTTGAAGATACACTTCTTCGCCATACTTCGCTTTTAGATCGTCGAGCATCTCTTTTTTCAACGCAGCAAGACCTTCGGCGCGTTCCTGTTTCTGCTGCGGGGCAAGCAGGTTCTTGAGCTTGGTCGCCGCGACGCCTTCGACATCCGCGACGATGGTCTCGTCCTGCTTCGGGGGTTCGTAAGTCATCTTCTCGACGCCAACGCGCTTGCGGAAGGCTTCGATAGCATCGCAGATCTGTTTGATGTAGCCGTGTCCGAATTCCAGCGCTTCGAGCATCTTCTCTTCCGAGAGTTGCTTTGCGGCGCCTTCCACCATCGTGATGGCATCCTTGGTGCCCGCGATCACGAGGTCGAGCTCGCTGTCTATCATCGAAGACATTGCGGGATTGACGACAAGTTCACCGTCGATAAGGCCGACGCGCACCGCGCCGATCGGTCCGTCAAACGGCACCTTCGAAATGTGCAACGAAGCAGACGCGCCGATGATGCTGAGCACGTCCGGGTTGTTCTCGTTGTCGGTCGAGAAGACCGTCGAGAAGACCTGCACTTCGTTGTAGAAGCCTTTTGGAAACAAAGGGCGCAGCGGACGATCCGTCAGGCGGCACACGAGCACTTCGCGCTCGCTCGGACGCCCTTCACGCCGGAAAAAGTTTCCGGGAATGCGGCCAGCCGCGAAGCTTTTCTCGCGGTAGTCCACCGTCAGCGGGAAGAAATCCTGCCCTTCTCTAAGTTCGGTCGCGACACAAATCGCCGAAAGCACCATGGTTTCCCCGCAGGTAACCATGACGGCGCCTTGCGCCTGCTTTGCGATTCTGCCGGTTTCCAGGATGATCTCCGTGGAACCGACAGGAATTGAGAGACGTTCTACCATACTGTTTTCTTTTCTCCGTTTTGGATGTGGTGGAACACCTCTCAAAGCGCTCCACGCCGTTCTTATTTATTTCTACTTTCGTTAAACGTGTTTTCAGACGCGCCACTGTTTCAGCGCACAACTCTTAACTCGTTCCCAGGCTCGTGCCTGGAAACGCGCTCTTGCAAAGCTCCGCTCGGCGCACGGGAAGCAAAGCTTCCACCCCGCCGACGCAGCGACTACTTGCGCAATCCGAGGCTCTTCACCAATGCGCGATAGCGCTCGACGTTCTGCTCGCGCACGTAGTTCAAGAGGTTGCGGCGGCGACCCACCAGCTTCAGCAACCCGCGACGGCCCGCGAAATCCTTCGCATGCGTCTTAAAGTGCTCGGTAAGGTCGTTGATGCGGGCCGTGAGCAGCGCGATCTGCACTTCCGCCGATCCCGTGTCGCCCTCGTGCTTCGCATTCGTTTTGATGATTTCGGTCTTGCGGTCTTTCGTCAATGTCGACATGATTCACCTTGTCCTTTCGGTTCGCCCGGCCCCAGTGCGGCATCGGTGAGTTTGCTCGACCGAGCGCCGGGTAGGTACTTCACAATTCGCGAAAACCATTTTCGCGAAGAAAACGCGGAAACAATTCGTCAAACTGCCACAGGCAGTAATTCGTCAATCTGGTATGTTGCCTTCCCCTTTTTCAGGAATTCGGCGACGTTTACCTTCAATCCCTGTCCGAAATCGTATCGGTTATACAAATACACGACCCCATTCGTAAGGTCGTAAACATTAGAGTATAGCGTGCCGCCGTATCGCTTGTCTTGCTCCGAATACGTTTTCGGCACCGCAACCGACTGCAGAATCCCCTTGAAACCTTCGACTGTGGCAGGGCCCGCTTTGACGGCATCCCGCATCTTCGTAAAGCGGGAACAGGGATAATTGCCCAGTTCCGGCTTTGTCACGGAGAAATTGGTCACCCCGATGGCTTTCTTGTCTGTTTCTTTGCGAATGACCTTCATTTCACCGTCGATCAGCTCGATAACCGCCGCATCGCCAGCCGCATCCGCTATCAGCAGATGCCCGCCATCCAGCAGTGTCAGCCGGTACTTGCCCAGCCACGTAATCGTCTCTTCAACTGTCGCGCATTCCGCCAGCATTCGGTCGCCCATATTCTTCGGCGGTACGGGCTTGTTCTTTTCTCGCGGTGGCGGACCCTTGGGCGTCACAGCCGCGTCAAAAAACAGACCTTTGTCGTTCATTCCGCCCTGGGCGAAGTCATAACGGCGATTCTGATCAAACCCAAAAGTGACGCGCCCGTGTTCGCCTTTTTTGCCCGGCGTCACCCACATCTTCGCGTTTACATCGAGATAAAAGTCTTCGTTGTTGCCCGCGAGCACGATTCCATCACCCTCGGCCATGAAAATCGTGCAGGCATTCGACAACGGCACCAAGCCCATTCCTAGCAAAAGAAAAACAGATACGAATCGTAAGAGCATTTACTTGTCGGTCAACGCCGCGAGGCCCGGCAACACTTTGCCCTCGAGCATTTCGAGAGAAGCGCCACCGCCTGTCGAGACGTGCGACATCTTGTCCGCAAGGCCGTATTGAACGACCGCGGCCGCAGTGTCGCCGCCGCCGATCACGCTGATGATGTTCGGGGAAGATGCCAGCAGGTCCGCAATGGTGCGCGTGCCCACGCCAAACTTCTCGAACTCGAACACGCCGAGCGGACCATTCCACACGACAGTTTTGGATCGCTTGATGGCTTCACTGAACAGCGCAACAGTCTTAGGCCCGATGTCGAGGCCTTCCCATCCCGCTTCGATCTCGCCCAAGCCGACAACTTTCGAATTTGCGTCTGCCGCGAACTTATCCGCTACGACAGTGTCAATCGGGAGCAGGAGTTCAACGCCCTTT
>CALEZK010000362.1 GCA_937928585.1 uncultured bacterium
AGGCGATTGTATGGATCGCGATCAAGCAGTTCCCGGGTAACCTTGGACGATTGTTTGTACGTTGCGGAGTTGAGAATAAGCCGGTGCAAATGCTTAACGTCCCATCCGGACTCCATGAACTCAACCGCAAGCCAATCGAGCAGTTCAGGGTGGGTGGGCGCTTCCGCTTGCGTGCCAAGATCTGAAGACGTTGACGTGATGCCCTCGCCGAAATATTGCTGCCAGACACGGTTCACAAACGCGCGCGCCGTAGTCGGCGATTCGCGCGAAACAAGCCACTTCGCAAAGTCGAGCCGATCTGGTGAGCCGTCCGTATTCAACGCATGCAGAAACGCGGGCACCCCTGGCTTCACTTCTTCCGCGGGCGAGAGAAAATCGCCGCGTTCAAGCCGATGCGTGGGACGACGCAACTCCCGCTCGCGCAGCGCCAACTGCGTGGTGCCGGAAGGCGCTCCAAACAACAACGCATCGATGCGCGCGGTGTGCCCGGAAAAATCCGGCTGGGATGCGCGCCATTCCGTGAAAATCAGATCCTGCTCGACTTCCGTTCTCAATGCCGGCGCCTTCGCCACCGCGGCCTGCACGGTCAGCGGCACGGCCTTATCCGGTAGCACCTCGGAATCCGTAACCGACACGCGAATACGGCCAAGGTTGTTGTTCTGATTGTCGTCGCTGTTCCAACCGCCGTGAAGCTGCGAGAGCCGAAATGCCAATGCCGCGCCCTCCGGCACCGTCAGCGGCTCCGCAAGTTTGAAAATCGCGTAACGGGCCTGATTGCGGCGAACAGGATCAATGTCCGTCGTCCACGCCGTCTCGTTGTTCCCGTCTATCGCCATTTCGATCGGGCCGGTAACGCGCTTGCGTTGATCGCGCAGCGGAAACTCCGCGCCAACCGCGCGTGTCGGCGGATTGATATCAGCGATCGCGGACGCAACCTTGATTGGCGTCCACTTGTCGTAATCGGCAATGGGCGTGTCTGCCGGCGCATGTCGGAAGTCAAACTCCGACAGCGCGCCCGCGCCGTAGATCGATCTGCCTGGCCCGCCGCGCGGCAAGTTTGGATCCGGAAGCAACTCCAACCGCACCGCGGTGATCCGCTTGAGCGTCGTTTTCGCAGTCATCTTGGGGTGAAACTGCGTTGGGGCATATCCTTGCGCGAGATAGGAACCATCCTCTTGCAGCATCATCTTCTGACCACCGGCGGACGTATCATCGAACTCGAACCGCAGAACTTCCCAAGCCGGCTGCGGAATCGCCTTGACACTCGCCTCCCATGCGGCCATCCGGCTCTTCCAATCGGGATTGGCCGTCTTAATGTCGTTCTCAATATCTCTTACAAGGGAAAGTATCGTATCGCGCTGTTTAAGCTCCGCCGACGAGTACACTGTTTCGCAGGCTTCGTGCGCGTTGTTCAGAAAGGCCATCATGGCGTAGTACTCGGAATGGGAAAGGGGATCGTATTTGTGCGTATGGCACTGCGCGCAGTTGATGGTTAGCCCCAACACGCTCCTGCCGATGATGTCCATGCGGTTGAACTGGGCTTCCATCCTGAATTGCTCGGGATCAATGCCGCCTTCTTCATTGATCATGCTGTTGCGCAGAAACCCTGTCGCCGTCACCGTGTCCTGCGTCGCGTTGGGAAGCATGTCGCCGGCAACCTGCTGAATCACAAACTGATCGAAGGGAACGCCCTCGTTAAAGGATTTAATTACCCAATCGCGCCACGCCCATACGAACCGCGGTTTATCCTTTTCGAACCCGTCTGAATCCGCATACTGCGCAGCGTCCATCCAATGACGCGCCCACCGCTCCCCGTAATGCGGCGACGCCAGCAACCGCTCGACTTCTTCTTCGTACCAATTCTGGTTGCTGTTCGCATTCACCCGCGCAATGTCTTCCAGAGACGGCACCAACCCAGTCAAGTCAAGGCTCAGGCGACGCAACAGCGTCTCGCGATTCGCCTCCGCCGTCGGCGCCAAACCTTCCTTCTCTAATCGCTGAAGAACAAAAGCATCGATAGCGTTCCGGGGCCATGCGGCGTTTGTCACGGTCGGAACCGCTGGTCGTTGCGGCGGCATGAATGCCCAATGCGCGGACCACTCAGCCCCCTGGGAAATCCACGCGCGAATAAGCGCGATCTCTTCCGCCGTCAAGGCTTCGTCCGCTTCCGGCGGTGGCATTCTTTCGGCGGGATCCGCGCTCGTAATGCGGCGGAATAGCTCACTGTGTTCCGGGTTACCGCGGACTACCGGCGATTTCCCCTTTTCCACCTCAGCCGCCGTCGGCGCTTGATCCAGTCGTAAACCGGCCTTGCGCGATGAGTCATCCGGCCCGTGGCATGCAAAACATTTACTGCTCAGAATCGGCTGGATCTGTTTGTCATAGGAAATTCGCTCGCCCGCCTCGCCAATTGCCGAAGCAGCCAGCCAGGCGCCGAAAAATACCGTCGAAGCGCTCCGAAGGTCCACAGGCAAAAACCTCACAAAAGTAAATTGCGCAACCTCAACACTTCAGCCTAACGAACTCCGCGCCAGCCTGCAAACCGAAGAGGTGACACAATTCCCGGCAGGGGTCCCGCACGAACAGAGCAGCGCCCCGCTCTTGCTGGCGACTCGCCGGCGCACCACCCGGCCATCGCCCAAAGTAGGCCGTTTTTTGACGACCGGAATGCTGTTTTGTTACAATTTCGCCTTCATTTGTTAGTAAGCGGAACGTCCAGGCAGGGGATAGCCCCTGAACGACATCAGGCGCGCGGATTTCCACGTCGGTCGAGTGACTGGAAGCCCACCACGCCGCGCCTGCGGTTCCAAATTGACCCTGGGAGGGGACATTTTATGCCACGCATCCTCGCGCTTGACGGCGTCAGTGAGGAAGGAATCACGATCCTTCGCCAAGCCGGATTTGAGGTAGACGTGAAGCCCGCGCAGACACCCGCCGAGTTGGCAGCCATCATTGCGGATTATGATGGCCTTATCGTACGAAGCGGCACCAAAGTCACCGCCGAAGCGATTGAGAAGGCTACAAAATTGAAAGTGGTCGGTCGCGCGGGCGCCGGCACGGACAACGTAGACAAGGAAGCCTCCACCAAGCGCGGCATCGTTGTGATGAACGTCCCGGGCGGCAACACGATCTCGACGTGCGAACATACGTTCGCGCTGATGCTGTCTCTGTGCCGAAATGTGCCCGCGGCGCACCAGTCCATGATGGAAGGACGTTGGGACCGCAAGAAATTCAGCGGCGCGGAATTGTTTGGCAAGACCCTCGGCATCGTCGGCGCCGGGCGCATCGGCGGTGCAGTCGCCAAGCGCGCGCAAGCCTTCGAGATGAAGGTGCTGGTGTTCGACCCTATCCTTACGAAACTGAAGGCCGAAGCTCTCGGCGTAGAACTGGTAGAACTCGACGAGTTATACGAGCGTTCGGACTTCATCACCATCCACGCGCCGAAATCCGACAAAACGAACAACCTCATCCGCAAGGAACAACTCGCAAAAATGAAGCCGACCTGCCGCATCGTCAATTGCGCGCGCGGCGGCATCATCAATGAACAGGATCTCGCCGACGCTTTACGGGAAAAGCGCATCGCGGGCGCCGCGCTCGATGTATATACGTCTGAACCGATTGAGAATAATCCGTTCCTCGGATTAGACAACATTGTCACAACGCCACATCTCGCGGCGTCGACGGACGAGGCGCAACTCACGGTTTCCGTCGATATCGCGCACCAAATCGTCGATTACCTCACGACCGGCGCGGTGGTAAACGCGGTGAATGTGCCGAGCATGGACGCGGAGACGGCAAAGCAACTTAAACCGATGCTCGAACTCGCGGAGCGGCTGGGCAAGTTCGTCTCGCAATACGTGGATGGCAGACCGAATTCGCTGCAAATCGCATATGACGGCGACCTCATCGTGACGGACACGTACCCCATCACCGCCGCGATTCTCACCGGTTTTCTTGCGCCGCTTGTGGAAACCGTGAACGCGGTGAGCGCGCCGCACCTGCTGAAAGAATATGGCATCGAGTTCAGCGAAACGCGCAGCGCAGCGCACCCGAACTACGCGTTCCAGGTCCGTGTTAAAGCGGTAACAGACGTCGAAACGCACGAAATTGCGGGAACCTTGTTCAATAACAAGGAACCACGTATCTGCGGTATCGACGGCACGCGCGTGGACGTCGAACTCGTCTCCGGCATGCTCGTATGCATCAACGAGGACAAACCCGGCGCGCTCGGCCGCATCGCCCTCGCAATCGGCGAAGCGGGCGTCAACATCGCCAATCTTTCGCTCGGCCGACACGCCGCGGGAAAACACGCGACGACTGTTATCAATATCGATGGAACCATGGATCCGTCTGTGCTCGATATGCTCCGGAAGAATCCGGACGTGGTCGAAGCGCGACTTGTCGAAGTATAGGCCCAACGAAAATCGCGGCGCTTCCTGCCGCATCGAGGTAATTGTTTCATGCCAAATTACGAGTTCATCAAGGTCCCGAACGGCGAACGCATCACGCTGGATGCGAACGGCAAACTGAAGACGCCGGACAAACCTATTGTCGCGTTTATCGAAGGGGATGGCACAGGGCCGGATATTTGGCGCGCCTCCAAGGCGGTCTTCGACGCTGCCGTAAAGTTCTGCTATGGCGGCAAGCGTGAAGTCGCATGGATGGAAATCTACTCGGGCGAAAAAGCGCAGCAAGTCTGCAACAGCTACCTCCCCGACGAAACGCTGGATGCCATCGAGCATTTCAATGTCGCCATCAAGGGCCCCCTGACGACACCCGTCGGCGGTGGATTCCGCAGCTTGAACGTTACATTGCGCCAGAAACTGGACCTCTTCGCGTGCGTGCGTCCCGTTCGCTATTTCGATGGTGTGCCCAGCCCGGTGAAGGAGCCAGAACACGTCGATATGGTGATCTTCCGCGAGAACACCGAAGATGTCTACGCGGGCTTCGAACTGGAAGCGGGCAGCGAAGGCGCAAAAAAACTCACCGAATACCTCCACAAGGAATTCGGCTGGTCGATCCGCGAGGGCTCCGGCCTGGGTATCAAACCGACAAGTGAATTCGGATCGAAACGCCTGATCCGCGCGGCGCTGAATTACGCTGTCGAGCACAAGCGGAAGAGCGTGACGCTCGTGCACAAAGGCAACATCATGAAGTATACGGAGGGCGCGTTCCGCAAATGGGGCTATGAACTCGTGCGTGACGAGTTCTCCGACGTCGCCGTAGGATGGGACGATTGCGGCGGGAAGCCCGGCGACAAGATACTCGTGAAAGACGCCATCGCAGACATTTTCCTGCAGCAGGTTCTCACTCGCCCAACGGAATTCGACGTCGTCGCGACAATGAATCTGAACGGCGACTACATGAGCGACGCCCTCGCCGCGCAGGTCGGCGGCATCGGCATCGCCCCCGGCGCAAATATCAATTACGAAACGGGCGTGGCAATTTTCGAAGCAACCCACGGCACTGCGCCCAAGTATGCAAATCTCGACAAGGTCAACCCCAGCAGCGTAATCCTCTCCGGCGTGATGATGTTCGAGCACATGGGCTGGACCGAAGTTTCGGATGCAATTACGAACGCGATGGTAAAAACCATCGGCCAGAAGAAAGTAACCTACGATTTCGCGCGCCTCATGACCGGCGCGACGGAACTGAAATGCAGCGAGTTTGGACAGGCCTTGATCGACAACCTGAGCGCTGCTGGAAAGTAGCGCACGGCGCGGAGGCCCCATGGGCGGATCAATCGATCTGAATTCGGAAGATGCGCATGAACGGCTGTTGCGCATCTTTCGTCATGCTCAGGTGGGGCGCAGCGTAAGCAGCGTCACGCATGATCTGAACAATTATCTTGGCGCAATCATGGCATACGCCGAATTGGCCGCGATGGACGCTGGAATCGGACCGGATTCCGCGCGCATGCTGGGCGAAGTCAACAATGCCGTGCGCAAAGCCAGCAACCTCGTGGCGAGTCTTACCGACGTCGCCCGCAAGGAAAAGCCGGACGTTCGCCTGATGACGCCCGAGCAACTCGTCGAGCGCGTGCTGGATGTGCGCCGCTACGATTTGCGCGTCGCAAATGTCGCGCTCGAAACCTCGTACGACGAAAACCTGCCAACGCTGTCGATAAACCTGCCGCGCATTCAGCTCGCGTTCATGTATCTCGTATCCAACGCCATCGAAGCGCTGGATGGCGAAGAACGCAAGAAACTTTCGGTTTCCGCGAAAAAGAATGGTGACACGGTGGTAATCACATTCAAGGATTCCGCGCCCGCGATTCCCGATGCGGACCGCGAACGCATCTTCGATGCGTACTACACGACCAAATCCACGGATCACCTTGGGCTCGGCCTGAGCGTCGCGCGCGCGACGCTACAAGACCACGGCGGCACCTTGATGTATTCGCCGGAATCGGGCTTCGTCGCAACCTTGCCGCTACGCACGTCGTACGCGACGTAACGGAACTTGGCGCGCTAGAATCCGTCTTTGAGCTCCGGACGTTCCGGCCCATCATACGGGGCTGCGCCGTGACGCTCGTTGCGCTTCGACACCGTCGTCAATTCCGGGTCTTTCGTTTCCGGCGCGCCAATGAAACCGTAATACCGGCCCATCCAATACGCGTCCAGCCATCCCGCGGGATCAACTACATTCTGCCCCCCGCTGCCGCCATCCAGTTCCAGCGTGCTGTCCGTCCAACGGTGTGGCCCGCGCTCCCGAGGTGAAATTGCCTTGATGCCGCCTGAATAGGGCACGTACCCATGCGGCGTGTGCAGGTCTGTCCGGTGCGAATTCGTGAAAGAATAGTCGATCATGTCCAGAGGCCAATCGCGCAAGTGTTGCGTCGCCTTGTCGGCCTCGCAGTCGTTTCCAGTCATCGCGCCATAAATAAAATTGAACCACGGATTGTGCTCGATACGCTCGACTTCCCAACTCCGTTCGATGCTGCGCAGATAGATGGAACGCAGCGCGGGATCCGTCTCGTATTTCAGCAGCGAGTAATACGTGTAAAACGCAAGGCGATCATCGGAGTGAAAAATGAATCCAGGATGGAATGTCAGCTTCTGGCGCACCACCGCGCGTGGATAGCCGAGCTCGATAAGCGCCTGCTTGCCTTCGCTGAACTTGCTGTCCTTTGTAAATGCGTACGCGGTCTGCATGTAGGTCAGGATTTCCATGCCGTTCAATCCCTGCGCGTAGAATCCCGCCTTGCCATGCAGATACTCAGGATCCCAGCGCGCCCAGCGCGTGGGTTTGCCGTCGACGTCATGCAGTGTCCAACCGTGATCGACAATATGTGCGGCAATGCGGCGCAAATGCTCGACGCCGCGCGCGCGCTCTTTATCGTTTGCAACAAGCTCCATAAAGATGGGCGCCGCGTAGAAATGCGCGTCGGTTTCGTCGCTCGACGTATCGCCTTTCCATTGCCACTTGCCATCTTCGGTCGGGTGCCATTCCGCCGGCAACCCGCCGGACCCGTGCTGCGCCTGGTGTCCCCGCTCGCCTACAGCCCATACCGAACGCGCCGGAAAACCGGGGATGCCGGAGATCTCTTCACTCCACAACAGCGACTTGTAAAAGTCCAGTGCTTCTTTGCGGGCATCTGCATCTTTCGTAACCGCGTACTTGAAGCTCATCGCCGTAAGGTAGTGCGTGCTCCATCCAACATCGTTGTCGCTGACTTCACGCACCCAGGCGTTCTCGGCGCCGTTCCATTCCAGCTTGTGCGTAAATCCAAGCCGCTTCTGTCCCCATTCATCCAAATGACGCTCGATATAAGCCGCTTTTTTTGCAAGCGTGTAGGGCTCGAAACGAATTATCCCGATGCCGCCGTCCGTCGCGATGTACGCCGTATCCGAAGACACGGCAATATCATTCACCTTCGTATGCGGCAGCCACCGGTCGGCATTGAAGTAGTGAAAAGCCCCGTCCGTATGACGAATCGCGCCGCGCGTTGTGCCGATCCACAAATCGCCGTCAAAACCTTCCCGTAGACACACAACATCCTCAAAGGGCAGCCCGTCTTCGCCCTTAATCGTCGTCCAGGCCATACCGCGCAATTGGGCAAGCCCACGGTCCGTGCCTACAAGCAACCGGCTACCCTGCGCAAGCAGATCGCGCGTATCGCGTGAAATAGCCAATCCCCAATCGGCTACGTTTTCGCGGTCGAACCCTTTCTGAATGACGGGATCGAGCAGCGCGACGCTCCCAGGCCGCAACACATAGAGCGTGCCGCTATAAGAAGCAACTGCGAGTATGGGCTGGTTTGATTTGCTGAACTCAATCGGTGTGAGCGCATCGCCGGTAACCGTGAAGAGTTCGTCTTTCGTGGCAACGCAGACCTCGCCGAGGTGCTTGCAAAGGTCGACAAACGCGCCGGTGCCAAGTTGTTTCCACGCGTCGCCTTGCAATCGAAACAACGCCTCTCCCGCAATCGCGTAAAGCGCGCCATCGATGGCTTCCAAATGGCTAATCGCGCCAGTAAGCCCGTCTACGGATATCAGGCTGTCGCCGTCCACCCGGAAGAGCCCCTTGTGAGTCGCGGCATAAGCGCGGTCGTCCACGGCCGCAACAGAGGTTACCGGGTCCGCACTGTTTATCTTGTTTCCAATTTCTTGCAGGTAGACCGTGTCGGATATCGGAAGCGACGCTTGCGCGAATACCACGGCTGGAACGATACAAAGAAAAAAGCATGAGACATATTTCATGTGCTGCACCTCGTTTGCATCGCATCATAGCCAAAAGTCGCGCGACAAGAAAGAAGGGGCGCCGCGAAATACGCGGCGCCCCTTTCAACAATCCATCGTTTCTGCGAAAGCGTTTACTGCTCGAGCTTTATCGTTCCATCTTCGCCGCCGCCTGCCGCTGCGATTACTTCAAGCAGTTCAATGTCAAAAATGAGCGTTTCGTTCGGGCCAATGTCACCGCCCGCGCCACGCTCGCCATAGGCAAGTTCGGCGGGAATGAACAGCTTCCACTTGTCACCCACCTGCATGAGCTGCAACGCTTCGGTCCAACCTTTGATCACGCCGCCAACTGGAAACTCAGCGGGTTCGTTGCGCGCATAGGAACTGTCGAACTCGGTGCCGTCAAGCAAGGTGCCGCGGTAGTGCGTGCGCACGGTATCGGAAGCCTTTGGCGTCGCGCCTTTACCTTCTTCCACCACAAGATACTGCAATCCGCTCGCCGTCGTCTTCACGCCGGGCTTCGTGCCGTTCTCCGCGAGAAACGCCTTTCCTGCCGCAAGGTTCTTCTCCATCGCCGCCTTCATCTTCTCCATCTGCTTCGCGCGATGTGCCTCCGCAACGACTTTCATCTCGTCCATGCTCATGGCAAGCTGACGGCCGTTTGCGACGTCGTCAATCGCCCCATAGAAAATCTCCGGGGTCACTTCCAGCCCATTCTGCGCCAGTTTCGTGGCGATGTCAGCGCCAACGATATAGGAGAGCTGCCCCAGGAACTTCTCGTCGCCGGTAATTGGCTTCGGCGCGGCCAAATTCGGATCGGCAGCCTGCTGCTCAGCTATCTGTTTCTGATAACCCTGAATACACGTCATCATTTCTTCGTCCGTCATCGCCGGCTCTTTACCACCGGTGATATCGGAGAATCCCATCAAAAAACGTTCCTTTACCAGGGGGATGCCGTTGTTCTTGATATTGGTGCCCAAATCGGCGCCGATCATGTAAGAAAATTTGTCTTCATCGGATGCCAGCGTTACCTTAGACAATTCACCCCTCGCTTCCGCAGTTGCGCCTTCCGCCGGCTTTGCGGCTTCAGCTGGGGTTTTCGCAGTCTCTTTCTTCGCATCGTCCTGCGCAACGGCCGCTACAAGCGGCATGCAAGCCAGGATAGCGGCTGCAAACAAGGCACGAAGGCCTGCTTGAGTCTTCACGGGGAGTCTCCTTATGAGGGGGTTAGTTGGGACTGAATCCAAGCCTGATAGTGTCTCACACGCCCGCTAGAAAGCTCAAGATTCCCCGGGGGAGGGCGGTCGTCCTCGACCGCCAACCCTACCAATCAATCCCCGTCCTCCCTGCAATACCCCGAGAACGTGGCCACTCCCAATCGCTTTACCTGACGCCGAAATTTCGTTAGCGTAGTGGCTCGGTGCCAAATCGGGGAGTGGATGCATGCGGTGGTGGACCCTTGTCTTTTCAGGAATGCTGTGTCTTTGCGCCTACGCCGAGGAACCCGCTGCGCCCGCCCCGGCACCCGAAACCGCTGAAACCGTCAGCGCTGGCGAAGGCCCGGTGGTACTGCCACCACCGACTGACGAGGCCGTACGCTTCTACAAAACCGGAATCGTAGTCTGGCTTGTGAACCTGGCGTGGGGCATTGTACTTCCGGGAATCGTGCTCTTCACCGGATTTTCAGCGCGAATCCGCAACGTCGCGCAAGGCCTTGGCAAGAAATGGCCAATCGTCGTCGCGATCTACGCCATCCTGTTCTCGCTTGCAACCTATCTAATCGATTTGCCTTGGAGTTTCTACACCGATTACGTGCGCATGCACGATTTCGGCCTCTCGAACCAGACTTTCGGCAAGTGGGCCTACGATTCCGTAATGGGCCTGCTCGTAGGCACAATTGTCACCGCGTTGATACTTTGGGTTCCCTATTTGCTGCTTCGCAAGGCTCCCAAACGCTGGTGGCTATACACCGGATTGCTGATGTACCCATTTTTTATTTTCCAGATGCTGATTAGTCCCGTATGGATCGATCCCCTGTTCAACGAGTTTGGCGAGATGCAAGACAAGAACCTCGAAGCCAAGGTGCTCGAAATTGCCAGCCGCGCGGGAATCGAAGGCAGCCGGGTCTTTGAAGTGGACAAAAGCGTCGACACAAAAGCCTACAATGCCTATGTAACGGGCATTTTCAATACAAAACGGATTGTGCTGTGGGACAC
>CALEZK010000363.1 GCA_937928585.1 uncultured bacterium
CCAAAGTTCCCTCGACTGTTGAACGGCGAACAGGCCGTGCGGGAAATGCTCGTTCGCGGAGTGCAAGCTGGTAGTTTAGCGTACGTTGGCAGGAGTCTCGATGGCCGGTACGACCCATTTCACTTCGGTGATTCTTTATCTGAGCAGGACATAGAGATTTCGGATGAGATGTATGTCATTCGCAAGGATGTTGCGGAGGCTTATGTACGTGGTGAAATGGCAAAGGCGTATCCTACTGCATCCTCAAACGTGACGCCGACGCCGTTGCCAGGAACAACACAAGGCACGATAACACCCTCCGGTCAAGTGCCAGAACAAACGGACTTGCCGACCGTGCCTGGTATGCGCACCGGATTAAAGACTTTACGTTGGCGAGGTCAGGTTCCGGCTCAAAAGTGGATGAATTTTTATACCAAGGTGCTTTCGAAACACGCATCCTCAGGCGCTCTGGAAATCAATCTCGATGTCGCAATCTCACCCACGGACGGCGTGTCGCAACCCCAAGTCGACGAAATAAGGGTCGCCTTGCGGGAGTTGGGACTGAAAGACACCGTAGATTCAGATTGAGATGACAAGTTTGCGATTCGGCAAGACACTCAACAAAGTGCTACCTTCTATACTTTCGTTGCCATATCTCAAACTCGTTTTCTCCCTTCGTATTGTTCAGCGGCAGTTGGATTCTTGCTCGTGCGGCTGGAGTAAGGCCGAATTCCTGCTCCAGCCTTAGGAGGGCGACGGCAAGTTTGTTTGCGATGGACACTTGCGGGAACTGCTGGATGCACCGCACGTCGCCGTTTTTGTCTTTTAGTGGATATACCGTGCCGCGCTTGGCGATGAAGTCTTCGACTTCTCGCCATTGCACGAACATCTGGCAGTACCGAGCCAAGGGATACACATCTACTTTGGCCAAGACGTTGAGGTCCTCCAACTGAGGAATAAGTTGCTCCCAGACTACTTTGGCAGCATCAGAAATCCAGTCCGGACAGGGCGGGGCCCCTCTTTCGGGTTTGGGCTCTACCTTGTCGCGTGCCTTTCCCCGCCAACTTCCGCGCAGTTTCAAAATCTGTGTTGGCGTTCTCACCGGACCTCTTTTACCCATGGGTACCCCCCTAATAGCAAAACCGGGGAACGCACGCAGATGCGGTACAACGCGACGGTCATTGGCTCGCGTAAACCTTCGCCCCCCTTACCCGGTCTCGCCTGGTCATTTGGACCGGTTTCCATACAGTATCTGTAGCTTGCGCTGCACGATCGGATCGGAAGAGACACGCTTCGTCACAACAATTCCCGAGCGACTCGACGGACTGAACCCGAACTGTTGCGCGAACCGCATCATCGCTAGCAGCGCCTTGTTTTTGATGGACACATATGGACTTGGAATTAGTTGCGGCCCCTGTTTAACGATCTTGCCATATTTCGCCAACTGCCGTTCCGCGTCCTGGAAGTCTGCCCACGCGACGCAATACCCCACGAGCATGGCGCGATCTGCTGCGGTTAGCAGTCCGCGCTCGGTGAGCATCGGCGCTACGCGCTCCCACTCTGCTTGCGCTTCTTCACTAAGGAAGTCTGGACAGCTTACTGATTCCGTTGGATATTCTGGTTCGTTAAGGTTCAATAGACGTCGCCCCGGATTTCCTTGAGCCAACTTCAGTAGCGTGGGTTTCGGTGCCGGACCGCGCTTACCCATATCCTATTCCTCCCGCCTAGGCGAAAGACCAAGATCTTTCAACCGCTGCAACGTTACTGCAACATATTTCGGGTCAAGTTCGATGCCATAGCACACCCGCGCCATTTGCTCGGCTGCCAACATCGTCGTGCCCGACCCGCAGAATGGTTCATAAACCAGTGCTCCCTTCTTCGTGCTGATCCGCATCGCACGCGCATACAGCTCAACCGGCTTCATCGTTGGATGCTCACGGCTCGCCTTGGGCCTCGGGATTTCCCAAACGGTGTCCTGCGTCCGGTCAGGCGGGGGGCGATGCTTCCCTTCCTTCCAGCCATAGAACAAGACTTCATGCCTATAGTGAAAGTCGCTGTGCCCCATCACAAAAACGTCCTTAACCCATACAAGGGTTTGCCGCCATACGCCCAGGTCGCGCAACACTGTGGCAAACGCGTAAAACTGCGGACCTGCGGGCGCGGCGATGTACCAAACCGCACCGGACTTGGATATTTCGTGTGCGTTGCCGAGTGACGCCCTTAGGAGAGGCTCCAGCCCGCTCGCGCCATCGTTCTGAATTCGTAGAGCGTCCTTAGTCTTGCCTTCATAGCTCACGCCGTAAGGGGGGTCGGATGCGACCATATCAGCGAGTTGCCCCGCCATCAAAGCAGACACGGCCGCCGAGTCGCGGCTGTCCCCGCACAGAAGGCGATGGGTGGTGTCTTTACCCGATGCGCTGGGAATGAGCCACACCTGGCCCAACGCCGTGCCCCACTCGGCTTGCAATCCTTCGGCACGGGCCAATTGTGGTTCGGGGCCTTCATCAACCTCCTCGATCTCGAAGGAGATTCCCGCGTCTTTCGCAAGACGGTCGAACATGGCGTCGAGGGATTCACCCAAATCCGGCAAGCCAGCCAGAAGGTCTTTTAATGCATCGGCGTTGGAATCTGCCATCGCCGCGAGCGGATCTAGGGATGCCAACAGGATGTCCGCCTCCACCTCGTCCACATCCACCACCAGAACAGGCACCAGTGTTTCCGGCGTCGTCTCCGCACGAAGATGCCCGTCGATAAGCAGTAACGTGCCATCGTCCAACTCCCGCGCCAGTAGTGCATCGGCATAGCCAATCTCCGCGAGCACACCCCTGAGGGCGTCCTGCTGCTTCTTCGGGTGCGTGCGCCAGTTCTTCGGGTTAGGCGCGAGGTCGCCTGCACGTACCCGGCGCAACTCGCGAACCCGATCACGTATCTGCATCGATTACTCCTACTGTCCGAGGTCGTAAGACCCCCCTGTTAAAAATCTGCGCATGTAGCGAGAACCTTTACGGCGCGGTACCTAGGGGTGCAGGCTTTCAGAAATAACCCCCTACGGGGTATCTCAGCCCGCGCTCTTTCGTGGTGAAAGTGGTTAAAGTGGTGATTTCCGTAACACCTTTCTCTTTTCTCTTCTTTCATTAATTAATTCCAATCCTCACGCGAAGGGTTGTGAAGAATTCGCCACTTTCACCACGTTCACCACAGCCTCGTCACCAGCAATCCGGAATGTGACACCTTTGTTGGTAGGTTTGTCCTCGGTTAGGCGAATGAGCTGCCGGTGTTCACGGAGCACGTTGGCTATGCGCTTGCTGCCGCCTAAATGCTCAAAGGTGTATCCAGCACCAACCAAAGTGTGCAGGATGTCCATGGTTGTACCGCTCATGGGCTTACCATGTTCGAGAATGGCGGCAATTAACGGGTGTAAATCCGCCACTGCCACGCGTGCAGCCTTATAGGCAAGCCGGAGCGATTCGTCGCCACGAAGTGGATCGAGCGTTTCCACAAGCCGTGCGAAGCTCTGAAAACGACCCCGAGCCGAAACTTCCTGCGATTGCGACAATATCGTCACGGCCTGCTGGGCTATCCACGTAAGGACACCCGAACGATGTCGCGTTAATTCGTGGACCAACAACCTGTCGTCTGCACGTTCCTCATCCTTTCGTTCTCCGAAGAAGATGGGTAGCACGCGCTCTTGGATGTCCGCGCGGGCGGCGAATTGTGGTGTGCGTGAAGTAATGCAAACGGCGGCGGTCAGCGGGCGCGTGAACTTATCGGCGTTGCTGTACAATTTCCTGAACTCGATATTGCCACCAGTAACCGTCGCGGCCAGTAAATCCGGTAACCAAGGTTCCGGCTCGGTATCGAGGTTATCGAAGCACGTGAAGGGTGTGGTCGCCAAGACAACTTGCGCGTCTCGCAATGTGTCGGGGAGCGTCTGCACATCCGCGTCAATTCCGCGTGCAATGAGAACTGCGCCGCGAGCAGTAGAGCTCTTGCCACACCCCATGTGACCAAGCAGCAAGAGAATAGGCAACGGCCGCACGCCGGTGATCGCGGCAATAATCCACGCTACGAAGATGTGGGACTGCATGAATTCGGAATAGCTGGAAACTTCGGGCGGCGCAGCCAAGATGGGGCGCAACAACCTGAGGGTTGTTGGCGAAACTGGCTCTGCTGGTTTCCACGCTGGGTAACTCGTGTCATGCGCGAACCACACGTCATCCGTCCCGTTGGGGAGCAATTCCAGTGTGCTTGCGGTCGCACGCACGAGTTGGCTTGGTCCGGAACTCAAGTAGAGTGCGTCGTCCGTCCAATGCGAATATCTGCGGAGGGCAATGCAACGACCGAATCGTTTCGCGGCAACGGCAAGGTCGGAAAGTATCCATTTGTACATGGGTTCGGT